>JAZSQO010000104.1:0-13439 GCA_045538015.1 Acutalibacteraceae bacterium
TCGATTTTTATAATTCGGATTCATCCAAGCAGTGCGGCCAGCAGAGAGGGTACATTCACGCTGTCCGCCATGGCTCTGCCGCCGGCGGGACTGGGGTGAATGTGGTCGCCCGAGTCGTATTCCGGTCGAAGAGGCATATCTTCGCCCTGACCGACCACGGCGTCAAAATCCAGCACCGTGTCAAAAAGGCCGCAGCTCCGTATCCAGTGGTTGACGGCGCAGCGCAGACGGTCTCTCTCCGGGGTGTAGGTGTCAACGCCCTTCAGGGGAGTGATGGTGGCGCAGGCGGCCTTCAGTCCGGAACGGCGGCACCGGGAAACCAGATCGGTATATCCGGCAATCATATCCTCAAGGGAAGGAAGCTCGCTCATGGGACGATTGCGGGCAGGATCCTCTCCGGGCGCGCCGATGTCGTTGATGCCCAGAGCGATGATTATGCCCCTCAGTCCCTTCTGGGCAAGGCAGTCCTCCTCAAAGCGGCTCAGTCCGGCGCGGCCGTAGAATACGGTGCCCGGGTGCTCGGGTATAAAGGAATCTCTCAGCAGGCGGCAGCCGCCGATGCCGAGGTTGAGCAGAGCCGTCTGAGGCCGGACGCGGCTTATGCTCTCTCCCAGCGGAGCCGTCCAGAGATTCATGGCGGTGATGGAATCGCCGAAGGCGGCTATGGCGCAGGCGTCTCCGTCGCTCGTTTCCACCTCCAGGCGGGAATACCCGCACAGCGGACAGCCTGAGGCACTGTCTGTTCCGAAGTCGGTGCCGCACTGTTCTCCCTCCACCCAACGGCACTCAAGAGGAGTGGCCGTCCGCGAGGGGAATGGGCCTTCTGTGTACATCCACAGCGTCACAAAGCCGCCCGCCCGCACCGGCAGGTCGATGGGGTCGGAGACCGTTTCGCTGTTGTCGGCGGGCACTGTTACCTTGCCTGCTCCGCCGAACAGAACCTCGCGGCATTGTCCTTCCGCGCTCACCATCACGCGGCCGTAGGTCATCGACTGACTGCCCATCCGTTCGGTCAGCACCAGCCGTACCCGCTGACCGCTGACGGCGACGGGAATACGGAAGGAGGTGGTGCAGCGGGTGCTGTAAGGAACAAAGCCGTCGTAGGCCTCAAAATGCGCCGCCGCGTGGGCGGATATCCACTGGTTTTTCTCTGTCATATCGGTTATTTATCCTCCGGAAATATACGTATAGTATTATCGACTCAATGTACAACAGCCCGTCGGTCAATGACGGGCTGTTTTTTGTGATTAAGCTTTACTGAGCGTCGGCAGTGGAGGTCACATCGCTTCCGGAGGCGAGGTCGCTTTCGGAAACCACGGGAGGAACATATCCCTCGGCCACTTCCTTCTCCACGATCTCAAGGGCCTTCATGATGTGGGGATCGTCGTTGGCATCCAGCAGGTAAAGATTGCTCTGCTGGTAGGAAGAAAGCTCGATGGAAACGTCGGGCACGATGACGCCGTTTGCCACAGCCCGGCCGGAGGTGGTGCGCCACGCGCCGGTGGTCAGCCGCAGGGCGGAGCCGTCGCTGAGCTCAAAATCCTCCTGAATGGTCATGTGGCCGTAGGTGGCGTTGCCCACCAGCTTGTGGCCGCAGTCGGCCGCGGCGGAGGCGAAAAGCTCGGCCGCGCCGCTGGTCTTTTCGTTGACCAGCACGCACACCGGCATATTGACCGAGTCGGCGTCCGACTTGCGCAGCACCTTCTCGGCGCCGTGCTTGTCGGTGGAGATCATCAGCCGGCAGGCGGGCAGCAGAGTGTCCAGCACATCGCAGGCGTATTCGCAGCTGCCGTCGCTGTTGTCCCGCAGATCGATGATAAGTCCGTTCACGCCGCTCTGGCGGAGCTTGTTGACGGCGCTGTTGAACTGGCCGGAGGTGGTGGCGTTGAAGCTGTTGATGCTGATGTAGCCGATATCGTTGATGGTTTTGTATTCCACGGTGACGGTGCTGTACCACGACTTGGTGATCTGGAAGCTCTTGCCCTCGCGGTCGATGGTAATTTCCACGGTGGAGTTTTCGTTCATCATCTCAAGGGCGTTGTCGTAGCCCAGAGCCAGAACGGTGACGCCCGACACCCGGGTTATCACGTCGCCCTTGACCAGACCGGCCTTTGCCGCGGGAGAACCGGCGGTGACCCGGTTGATCTGGATGTTGCCCGAGGTGGAGCGGGAGACATTTATTCCCAGACCGAAGTCGCTGCCGCCGTTGCGGCTGGTTTCAAGATCCCACTCCTCGGCGGAGAAAAACCGGCAGAATTCGTCGTTCAGTCCGGCGACATATCCCGCCGCGAGACCTTCGCGCACCGAATCATCCAGCACCTCGCCGCTGAATTTCTGGCGGATCTTGTTGTCTATCTCGTTGAGCAGCTCGTTGATGGCCTGACGCTCCGTGATGGCGCTCATGCGGCTCTCAAAGGCGTTCATGGCCATGGTGTAGGTGAAGGTTATGGCGATGGTGACCACCACAGCCATAATGGAGATGGCCATGCCCACCGATATCTTTTTGTTCATCTGGTTATCCTTTCCGGCCTTTGGAAAGACCGCGGGTCTGTGAAGCGGAACGCACTGAATATCCTATACTATTCTATATATTATAACACAGCTTGCTTTCCTTCGCAAGTGGGCGGGAGCGGGGCGGATTCACCGCGTGAGCGGGGCGGATTCACCGCGTTTTTCGGCCTTTTCCGCCGCCCTTTTCACAACTCTTCCACCGAGATAATCAGCGAATCGCTCGGTATAGAAGGAGAAGTAGGACACCTTGTTTTTCTTCCGGTGGTTCACGCAGACGGGCAGAAAGCACCACGCGGCCGACGGCAGCGCCATGGTCAGAAGATAAAGCGGCCCGAGCATGAGAGACTGGATGGTGTGGCCGTATTCGTGCACCAGCAGCCGTTCAAAGGCCTTCCTTTTGGCCGCCCGTCCGCGTCCGGAGACCCGGGCCGGTTCGGTTATGAAGATAAACATACCGATAGATGCGCTGGTGCTTTTCTTCCATTCGGTGACCACCGAGCCGTGGTAGTTATAGTGCCGGTTTTTTATGTGCGCCAGAAAAACCACCGCACCGGCGGCGGTCTGGATCACGCCCCATGTGCACTGGCACAGACGGTAGAGGATGAGCCTCAGAGTTTTCATCTCACTTGCCCTCCGATATCTTCTTCAGCGTATCCTCCCGGATGACCTCCCGCAGACCGCGGAGATATTCGGAAAAGGCCACCTTGTCGTCGGCGTAGGTCACATTCAACTCATACTCCCGGGGAATCCATGTGGAAATATCCGACTCGTTGTGCTGGATCACCGCCTCGAGGCCGTCGATGGCCTTGAATATTCTGGCCTCCACAGTCTGCCGCTCGCTCATTTCCCGGAAAAGCCCGCGCATCTCGTTCCTCAGACCCTCGGGAAAAGAACCGAGCCATTCGTCCAGCAGCTGATCCTCGGTCTGCTCGTCAGAGGCGGTCTTGTCAAAGGAGGGAATATCACCGGTGAAGGCCTCTCCCAGATCGTGTATCAGGCACATTGCCATGACCTTGTTCATGTCTGCCTCGGGAAATTCATCCCGCAGCAGATAGGCCATAAGCGCGGCTCTCCAGCTGTGCTCCGCCACGCTTTCGTGACGGCCTCCGGTGGTAAAGCAGTGTCTGGTGGTGTCCTTCAGCCGCTCGGCCGTGTGCAGTATATCAAGCAGCGCGCGATACTCCATGGTTCGTTCCTCCTTGTATTTTACCGGCATTCAGCGCGGTATCTGTCGAATTGATGTGTTAATTATACATTTAATAGCGCGGTCAGGCAACACAGAAGCCCGATGTTTGGCAACTAAGATTTTATTTTCCTGTTTCGGCAAAAAAACAGTTGACAGACGAAGTCCACTGTGCTATAATTGCTTAGCAATCTGATAAGCGAGTGTGCTGGAACTGGCAGACAGGCACGTTTGAGGGGCGTGTGTCCACCGACGTACGGGTTCAAGTCCCGTCACTCGCACCATTTCGAGTGTTCATAACGGACTTAAGTTATGAACACTCGAATTTTTTTGCTTTCTCAGATTTATTCGCATATTGTTGTGTGTCGGAGCAGGTGCTGTGCCTGCTCTTTTTGTTTTACGCTGATTTTGCGATGCAAACGAAGGCGCAGGCGCGTTATGTAGCGGCACTTGACGTAGTTCTTCAGGCGCGCTACAATGAAATTGAATTATAAAGCATTAACATTTCATCTTTACTTGGAGCTTGATTCACATCCACATACAATCCTTTGACTTAAACGAGGTATGGCTAATGAAAAACGGGGAAAAGATTGCCGCGGCGCTTCTTGCGCTTTATGCACTGTCCTTTATGCTTGGTGGCTGTAATATGGGTGGTCTGGGTTACACGGACTGCACTGCCAATGGTTGTTATCTTTTCGGCGACCACTATCCTAGCGCCGAGTTTAAGAGAGAGTCAGAAGCGTGCTGTCAGGCCGTAAAAGAGAACAAGGATGCTCTGGATTTTGTTGCTGAGAGTCTTCTGCGGTATGGCGGCAAAGTGCGTGTTTGCTTTGAGGACGGAGCGGCAGTGATTGAGTGCGAAGATTCCGAGCTGCTTAATTCGATAGAAGCGGATAATGAGTTGATGTCGTGCCTTGAACAGCTGGCGCGGAATCCTCGGTTCGTCTGGATTGCTCCGATGCGGTTTTCTGGTTACGAACCGGATTCAATATATGGCATCGGTGTGAATTTTAGCATAAGTGTACCGGCGTACGGTTTCAGCGCGGAATACATCACCGATCCGGATATGCTGAAGTATACCGGCGTAAACATTGTGGGTGACTGGTATTTTGCTGACCGGATGATGGAATGAGCCGCGCCGCTTGGCGTTAATCGAGGGCCTCAGTCTGGCATTCGATATTCGTTTCAGCATCAGGTCGCTTTGCTGATGATATGAAGGTTTTGATTTAGTTGCGTTATGAACGCCAAGGCGGTCGACATCTCTCATGGCGCAATATCGGGGAGCCGAGAAAAACTGACGCGCAGACATCCGCACGAAAAACAAACACGCACCGGTTCAGACCGAGCTCAAAATCCGGCGTTGAGCTTCGGACTGCATCTCGACGCGTTTATCGAAATTATAAGGAAGTGCATTATGAGCTTTATCGACAAAGCGCTGGGAAGTAATCTGCGCGGAGATGAATTTCTTCAGGCCATGTCCGGGATATACTCGGAGCCGGAGGCAAGAGATATGCTGGATAAGTACCCGGAATTCGTAAAGGACGTAATCCGCGTTATCGATTACGACACAACGCTCCAGATGGAAGGCTTGTCCGGAGTGATCTCCGCCGGGGCAAAAGCTGAAATGAACGATCTGATTTCCGCCCTCAGACGATGCGGAGCCGTGATTGAAGCCGAAGCCTTATTAGTATTGAAAATATACTGCACAGAATTACGCTGGCTGAAAAAGCCACAGCCCCGCGTTGCCGTCCTGATTGCGTCACGCTCGATTTTTTCGTCTTCTCGGCTTTCGTCATATATCGTTGTGTGTTGGAGCAGGCGCGAAGCCTGCTCTGTTTTTTTACGCTGCAAACCCCTGTCGTCGTTTTGCCCATTAGCGCAACCAAGCTAACTAAGTGGCCTGCTAAGAGCCATAAATACCGCCTAAAACACGCGGATCGTGTATACTTTTGTGATGCTCCATGATATAATGAAGATGCTAAAATAACAAATTTCGTCGCGGAAGGAGAGAGATTTTAGTGAATAATAGCCTTGCTGTGAAGCTGGTCAACTCCGTATCGTCGGTGCTCGAGGGCAAACGGGATGTAGTCGAGCTGGCTGTGACCGCCCTTCTTGCGGGAGGCCACCTGCTCATAGAGGATGTGCCCGGAGTGGGAAAGACCACACTGTCGCTGGCCATCGCCGCGGCGGCGGGATGCTCCTTCGGACGGGTGCAGTTTACTCCCGATACCATGCCGTCGGACATTATCGGCGTGAGCATATACAGCAGCCGCTCGGAGAGCTTTGAGTACAAGGCCGGCCCGCTGATGAAGAATATCATACTGGCCGACGAGATCAACCGCACGCCGCCCAAGACCCAGTCGGCGCTGCTGGAAGCGATGCAGGAAAGACAGATCACCGTGGACGGAAAAACCTATCCTCTGCCCGAGCCGTTTTTCGTGGTGGCCACGCAGAATCCCATCGAGCAGTACGGCACCTATCCTCTGCCCGAAGCACAGCTTGACCGGTTTATGATGCGTGTCTCCATAGGCTATCCCGATCGCGCCTCGGAGGAAAGTCTGATAAGCGGAGCCGTATCGGGCAGGCGCTCGGAAAAGGCGGAGCAGGTACTCGACGCGCGCTCGCTGGCCGGACTGATGGACGAAGTGAAAAAGGTGAGCATCTGCGAGGAGGTAGTCTCCTACATAGCCCAGCTGATCGAGCTGACAAGAACCAGCGAATATCTCACTCTGGGAGCCAGTCCCCGTGCGGCGATCGCCGCGGCGCAGGCAGCGCAGGCGGCGGCCTATCTGGCGGACAGGGATTATGTGACGCCCGATGATGTAAAGAGGGTGTTCAGACCCGTTGTGGCTCACAGAGTCATTGTTTCCACAAGAACGCGGGCCGAGGGCCACGACGCTCAGTGGGTCGTCGGACGCATAATGAGCAGCGTGAAGGTGCCGGTCATCTGACCTCGGACACCGGGCAATTATCAATTGGGAGGGATGGACTGTGCGGCGTAATGTCAGCAGGAGAAGAATGGGTGTGCGGCGCGCGATGGCGGTTCTATTCTTCGCGGCGGCGCTGACGCTGGCGAGCCTGCGTTCCGGGCCGCTGGTGTACGCTCTGCTGTACCTGTCGGTTCTTCTTCCGGCTCTTTCGGCGGCATATACGGTGTATGTCTACCGCCGGATGTGCGTCGTGCAGCTGATCGACAATCACTTCGCCGTGAAGAATGAGCCGGTGGATTACATATGCCGTCTGGTGAACGAAACGCCCTCCGCCTTCACGCAGATACGGCTGATACCCCTTTCCGATCTTTCGGAGATAATCGACTTTGACAGCGAGCGCGTTTTTGAGCTTGCTCCCGGCGACCGGGAGGAGATCCGCTCGCCGGTGATATGCCGCAGACGTGGACTTTACTCCATCGGCATAGATAAAATAGTCATCAGCGATGTCCTCGGCCTCATGAACTTTTCCTTCAGTCCGCCCGTGGAATTCCGCGTGACGGTTTACCCGAGGGTGCTGCATCTGGACAGCCTCGGAATATTCCGGCCCGAGGGAAGCCGGACAAGACCCTTCCGCAGCTCGGCTGAGACCGAACCGGCCGACACCATGCGCGGCTATGAGCCGGGTGACGACCCTCGGCTGATACACTGGAAGGCCAGTGCCCGCACGGGAGCGCTGAAGGTGCGGCAGCTTGACACCCTTGAGCGTCCGGCGATGCAGATAGTGGTGGACACGGTGAAATACTCTGATGATAAAACCCAGATAATCCGGGAGGATAACCTGCTTGAGGCTCTGCTGGCCATGTGCGATTACTGCGCCGCCCACGGTATTCCGGCGGATGTTTTCACTCCGGACGGAGAGTTTTCCATCCGGTCGTACCGGGATTTCCGCGAGCTGTACGACTGGTCCTGCCAGATGGTGTTTTCCGCCGGGGAGCGGGAGACAGCCATACCCAAAATTTCGGCTCCCTGCTGCGCTCTGCTCACCACCGGGCGGAACGAGAATGCCATGGCCGGCCTCGAGCTGGAGGCGGCCGCCGGAGCGGAGTGCGTGCTGCTGAAATTCGGTGGGGAGGAGGGCGTCACCTATGCCGATAATTCCCGGCTGAAGGTGATCCGCGTTCCCGACGACTGCCGCATAGACCGGCTGCTGGCCTGAGAATATGAGTGATATTATGAAAAAAGGTAAATGGCAAACAAAACTGAGGCTTGAGCGAATACCCTGCGCGGCAGCCGCGGCCATGCTGGCTTCCTCTCTCTGCGCCTTTATATTCACCGGGATTCCCGGCGCGGACATGGAAAGCACGCCGATGCTTTTTGCAATGCTTCTGTGCGCTGTGTTTACGGCGATAATGGAGCTGGCGGCTTTGCCGAACGCCGTGCTGCTGGCCGGCTGCGCGGCCTTTGCCTGCGCGGGCGGAGCGCTGTTTTTTGTGCCCTTCGGCGGAGAAAGCCTGTATATGGCAACGACCGCAAAGGCGGATATGCCCGCCGCGAGAGTGCTGACGATGGTTCTGCTTCTGTGCGGCGCGCTGTGCCTTGCCGTGTGCGTTCTCAACCGCAGCTTTGCTCTGAGGTGCGTAGCCGCGGCCGGACTGCTGACCATGCTGATCCTCTTCGTCTGGCTCCGGTTCCGGCTGCTTACCGTTCCGGCGGTGCTGATAACGGCCTATATTCTCATTGCGCTGTGTCAGGTCTGCACGAGGAGAATGTCTCCCTTGTCCGATGAGCCACGGGAGATGTGGTTTGTGCTGTTCAGCCTGATAACCGCGGTGATCGTTTTCTCGCTGCCCTATCCCGGCACCCGCATCCGCTGGGATAAGCTCTTTGAGGTAAAACCGACCGGCCAGCTTGAACAGCTCGGAGAAACGCTGGGAGTTGAGCCCATCGAGCCGGAGGCCGAAGAAACAGAAATGGCCGAATCCGGCTTCTCCGAGGATCAGTCCAGTCTCGGTGGCTGGCTTGAGCTGGTTTCCGACGCGCGGCTGAGGGCGGAGTTTTCCGATAATTCTCACAGCGACCGCCTCACCGGAGGCATATATGACCGCTACACCGGAACCGGCTGGGAGTGCGTGACGGAGCCGGAGGGTACGGGCTACGCTTCTCACTGTGACGCGCTGTCGGTGTCCGGCTCCGACCTGCATGGCAGCGTGGTAATATCGGAGGTTGAAAAAAGCTCCTCCGGCGACGGAAAAGCATCGCTGTTCTATCCGCCTTATTCCTATGCCGTGGTATCCGCCGAAACCGGAGATACCGCCGACCGGGAGGGCATGAGACTGACCTTTGAGCAGCCGGACAGTCTTTCCTATAAGGCGTATTATTATAAACAATCCTGCGGATATGAACTGACCGACGCGGAAAAAGAGAGCCTTCTGGCACTGCCGAAGACTCTCCCGGAAAGGGTAAGAAAGCTGGTTCGGAAAACGACCGAGGGCTGCGAGAATGACGTGAGCGCGGCCCGTGCCCTCATGGGAGTGCTGGCCGGCTGCAGATATGCCACAAGGGTGGATGATCTGCCAAAGGGACGCGACTTTGTCGACTACTTCCTATTTGACACAAAGGAGGGTTACTGCGCTTACTTTGCGTCGGCCATGGCTGTAATGGCGCGGTGCGCCGGCATTCCGGCACGGTATGTGCAGGGCTATTACCTCGGTGACAGCGACGAACTTGCTTTCACGGTCTCCAGCGGCAACGCCCACGCGTGGGCGGAGCTGTACATCGACGGGCAGTGGATAGTATACGACCCGGCTGCCCTGCCGATGGAAGAAATAATGAGCGACCCGACGGAGGCTCCCGAAGAAATCGAACCTGAGCGGGACAATTCCGCCCTCAACCGCATACTGGTCTGCTCCTACACGGTGATTGCCGCCGCGGCGATTGTGTTTGTCCTTTTCAGGCCGCTCTTCAGACGGCTTCGCTGGCGCATAAAGCTGAACCGCAGTTACGGCCAAAAGCCCGGTTATCCGGCCATATCGCGCTGCGGAGCGCTGATGTGGACTCTGGCCGCCTGCGGAGTAAAGCGGGAGGAGGCCGAAACTCTGGCCGAATTCTGCGAGCGAATGCGCAAAGAATGCGGCTGGCTGGACGAGGCCTTACGTGATGAGATATCCGACCTTTTCCAGCAGGCCGGTCGGGCGCTGTATTCTTCCGCCGCCGCTGAGAAACGCGGAGAAGATACCGCCCGGAAGGTCAGAAAGAGTTATGTGCAGACCTTTGGTCTGGCAAAGTACCTGCGGGGATATCGGAGAGCGTCGATGGAACGCTGAAATACTGGTTGCATTTAAAAGAATTATGTGATATGATTTTATCAAATCTGAAAAGGGGTGTTTTACCAATGAAAAAATTATCCGCCATTACTCTTGTAGCTGTTATGATCCTCTCGCTGTTCTGCCTCACCGGCTGCAGCGAAAAGGTTTCCATGACCGCTGAGGACTTCAAGACCACCATGGAGGCCAAGGGCTTTACCGTCAAGGATGTCTCCGACCAGGTCGCCGAGAATCCCCAGATCACCAAGGCTTATGTTGCCATTTCCGGCGACGGGCAATACCAGATCGAATTCTACGAGACCGACACCGCCGAGACCGCTCAGCGTCTGTACGCCGGCAACAAGGTTCTCTTCGAGGAGTCCGCGTCCGGCGCCAGCTCCAACTCGAGCGCCTCCGCCGCCAACTACAACAGCTTCAGAATGACCGCCGACGGTTATTACAAGGTGCTTTCCCGCATTGACAATACACTGATCTATGTCAATGCTCTCAAGGAGTACAAGGACGACATCAAGACCGTCCTCGACGAGATCGGATATTGATCCTTACCCGATAAAATGACAAACGAGCGCTCATGCCGATTGGCTGTGAGCGCTCGTTTTTTGCTGTTTTATTTAATTCTTCTGAACTGCTTGCTGCTGGCAAAGGTCAGCCCGTCCATCTCAGTGGTATGCGAAAGGGAACGGTGGCCGAAATGGAGATGCTTTCCCAGCTCCTCCGGCGGCGGGCATTGGGCGGGAGGATCAAGGGGTACGGGGAGAATGAAGCGCAGTCCCTTCTTTTTCTTGGCGTAGCGCCATTCCTTTTCCACCTCTGCCGAATCCATCGCGTAGATCGACCAGAACAGCAGGAACACGTCGGCGTTCCGGATGGCGCGGCGGATCTCGTTTCTCCAGATGTCGCCGCTTTCAAGGCTCTGACTGTCCAGCCAGAACACCATGCGGGGAGCCACCTCGGCTATGGCGGACAGCTGGCTGAGCACCCGCTTTTCGTCCTTGTGGGAATAGGATACAAAGGCCTTGCGGCAGTCCCTGCGCTTTACCCTCACCGGTACGCGGGCACCGCCGGCGGAAAGGCTGACGGTGAAGTGCAGGCGGGTTATCTGAATGCCGCCGAACAGCACCTGGCAGGTAAAGGCGATCTGCTTCCTCGCGTAATCCTCGGGAACAAGGAACTGGAAGTCGAACTTGCAGCATTCGCCGTCCCATGTGCGGGTGTCCACCTCGTCGGTGATCCGCACATCATCCGAGGTGAGTATGACGCTGACCTCGGTGCCCCGGCTGACGGAAAATCCGCCCTTGCCGGTCTCCTTCACGGCATCCTTGGCGGCCTTTATAGCCTTTTCTATTATCTTCCTCTGAGACTTGGTGTACATATAGACATCCACCGAGGAATATTCTCCGGCCTTGACCCGTTCCGGGGAAAGCACGGAGAAGGCCACGGAGTCCACTCGGACTGGTTTGACCTTGCGCGCGGAAGGAGCGGGAGCAGGTGCGGGAGCGGGCATTGAAGGAGGTTCCGGGCTGCTGCCTCCGACCGGAGAGGGAGGGCAGACGGTGGGACAAGCGGGGATCCACGGACTGTCAGGAGCAGAGGATTCCGGTTCAGCATGGCCGAAACCGCAATCGGCGTCCATGTCGCAGTAGATATCGTGAGAGGGCTCAAAGGATGGCCCAAAGGACGGCGCCGCGCAGTCCTGTCTGAGCTCCGCCTGAGCAGCGGCGGCAGCGACAGCCTTACCCAGCTCTCTTGCCGCGTGTCCAAGTTTGTCAAACAGCTTCATCGTGTGGTCGGCGGCCTGATTAAGGTCGCTGGCCTGCGCCGTGTCCTCCCCGCGGATCATGTCGTACACCGGTCGGTACAGCTCGGTGGCCTCCCTGATGCCTTCGAGCAGCCGGTCGAGGTAGCTTCTGAGCGCCTCCGGGAAAACATATGGGTCGCCGGCAGCGCTTTCCAGCTGATTCAGTCCGGAACTGACAGAGGCGAGTGCCTGAGCGAGCCGGTAGGTCAGCTCGTATGCCTCGGAGAGCAAACCGGGCCTCGGGGATTCTTCTATGCGCTGACGGATGCAATTCTGAAGGCGGTCGACAGAATCGGTTATCGTCATGACCGAAGTCGACACCCTCTGGCAGGCATTCTGAAGCTGAGCGAATTCAATCGTTGCCATTATAAATCCCTCCTTTTCTCCAATTATAAACCTCCGGCGAAAAATATACAAGAGGCATAAGAATACTGGACAAATCACTGGCTTTCCCGAGGACAGAAAAATAAAATTATAGGTTAAATTATAGCTATTATTGATGTATAATAGGAATGAAAGAAGGTGTCTGAATGAACATTGATTCCAAAACCATCGTGTCAGTGACCGATGCCAACCAGAATTTCTCGCGGGCGGCAAGAATAGCCGAAAAGCACGGCCGGGCGGTGATTTTCAAGAACAACCGTCCCCGCTACCTGCTGATCGACATCGAAAAATCTCCGATCATCGACATGACCGACGACGAAAAGATCGATTTTGTCGCGGAGCGCATCCTGAGAAAATACAAAAAAGCTTTTATGGAGTTGGCGAAATGATAAGATTATCAAAAGATAAGGCGCTTTTACTGCATCAGATTCTCGCAGAGGAGACCGGCGGCAGTGCCGGTGTCCGCGATGAGGGCTTGCTTGAATCTGCCCTTGAAGCGGCGTTTGCCGGCTTCAACGGAGAGGAATTCTATCCCACAAAGGAGGAAAAAGGCGCCCGGCTGGGCTATGCTCTCATCTCCAACCACGCCTTTGTGGACGGAAACAAGCGCATCGGCGTGTATATCATGCTCACCTTCCTCGAGGTCAACGGCATTAGTGTTGAATGCACCAACGAGGAGCTGGTCACTGTTGGTCTTTCGGTAGCCGACGGCAGCATGGGCTATGAGGCCCTTCTGGACTGGATTCACGAGCATAAAGC
Source organism: Acutalibacteraceae bacterium (assembly GCA_045538015.1). Lineage (GTDB taxonomy): Bacteria > Bacillota > Clostridia > Oscillospirales > Acutalibacteraceae > SIG598. The sequence goes on from JAZSQO010000104.1 coordinate 12,889, forward strand.
ATAATCCGGATACTGTTTTGTGAGTTTATACGTAATATTTTACGCCCCCGACGAAACCTCCGTCGGGGGCGTTGGAGCTATCAGTCAACTGATTTCATTCGTATATATCGGGAATCTCAAACTCCTGCGTGACCGTTCGCCATTGAGAATCCGTATATGTAATGCTCAGATGTGAGCCGTCAAGCAGCTCAAACGCTCTGGAAGCGTCAAAAGGGTTGGCAACCGGCGCAAAATCGGGATACAGCTCACAGCAATATCTGTTTTCATCAAAGGCATCCCGGATGCGGATGCAAACCCTTCCGTCCTCTGACCGACCAAAGAGCAGTATTATGTTGTTGTCAAGATAGAAGGAGTTCAGAATATCGCTGCTGGCTCTGCGAGCGGCAAGATCGTAATAGACCGACACCCAGACTCCGGTTCCGGCTCCCTGACGAAATTCAAGGAGTGTATCGTCAACAAATTCCATCTCGGGGATATAACGATCCTTGGGCCAAAAGCTCTGTTCAAGCCGGTTGCGCTCCGAATCGAGAAAATAGAAAGCTGTTCTGCCG
>JAZSQO010000153.1:0-22703 GCA_045538015.1 Acutalibacteraceae bacterium
AAAAACGCCGGCGGGGTCCCGGACCGCCCCCACGGGATTTTTTTGCGTCAGTCAGCCCGGAGCAGCCCTTCCGCTCCGGTTGTGGTCATCATCTGCCCGTCGCTGGCAACGAAATATCCGTGTGCGCCAATGCTTTCCAGCAAAGCGCGTCCCTCCTCCGGGCCGAGCAGAAAGCAGATGGTGGCCAGCGCGTCGGCGTCGGCAGAGCTTTCGGTCACCACGGTAACCGAGGCAAGGCCGGTGTCGGCAGGCATTCCGTCAGTGAGGTCGAGAATGTGATGGTAGAGCGAACCGTTCAGCTCGAAGGAGCGCTGATAGGAGCCGGCGGTGACCACCGAGCAGTCGGAAACGCACAGCACTCCGGCGTATCCGTCCTCCTCGAAGGGAGACTGTATACCAACCGAGAAGGGCTGACCATCCTTATCGCCCAGCACGCGAACATTGCCGCCGAGATTGACCACGGCGCTTTCTATGCCCTGCCGGCGGAGATATTCCACCGTCCGGTCGGCGATGTAGCCCTTGGCGATGCCTCCGAGATCGAGCTGTGTTCCGGCGGGAAGACGTACCGTGCGCCCCTCCAGCTCCACCGCCTCCCAGCCTACGGTGGCAAGAGCGGAGGCCAGCTCATCGGCGGCAGGCAGCGCCGGAGTTTCAGTTGAAAAATTCCATAGAGAAGTAACCCGGCCGCAGGTGGGGTCAAAGCGCCCGCCGGAAAGCCGGCTGTATTCAAGGGCGAGGGAGAGCAGCTCCGCAGTGTCCTCGCTGACCTCGCAGGGCATACCCTCGGCGCCGTTTATCCGGCCTATGTCGCTCTCAGGGTCGTGCCGGTCAAGGAGCCGGTCATACTCGGCGCACAGGCTGATGGCACCGTCCAGTATGTGGCTTGCATCAGAATCACACCACACCTTAATGGTAATTATTGTGTCGAATAAAAACGATGTGCGTTCGTATACGCGAAGGTGCGCGTTCGCACAGCCTTGCAGAAGGATAACCATAGCCGCGGCCAGCAGCGCGGCGGTCAGGCGGCGAAATTTATTCATCGGGTCGACCTCCTTTGGCGAGGAATAAACCGGGCAGCGCGGCGGGAATGCGGCGCAGAGTGAGCAGAGCAGCCAGACCGAGCAGCGCGCCGGTAAGGGTGCCCACGGCCAGCAGCGGCGGCATCAGCCGAAGCAGCGCCGGAGTGGAGGTTGCGAGGGCGGCCACGGCGAACTGAGCCGCGATGTGGGCGGCTCCTCCGGCGGCGCTCACTCCCACAGGACTGAGATGGTCGAGCCTGTGCAGCAGAAGCATGGTGGCAAAGCTGACCGCGGCTCCGGCGGCGGAATACATCAGCCCGGAAACACTGCCGAACAGCAGTGCCGACAGCAGCACCTTGGCGGCGGAAACGGCGGCAGCCGGCAGCGGGCCGAGGAGATAAAGAGCGGACACCACTGCCAGATTGCCCAGCCCCAGCCTCAGACCGGGAATCGCCGGGTTGAGAGGAAGCATATGCTCCACCCAGCCCAATATCAGAGCAAGAGCCGCCAGCATTCCGGCGACAGCTGTTTTTTTCGCGTTCATCGGGAAACTTCCTTTTGTTATGATAGCTATATTCTATAATATATTCCGGCCTAAATCAAGACAACGAACAGCAGGCAGCGGGAGGGAGACTCCGCGCTGCCTGCTGCTGTATGTTATGTGTACATCAGCCCGACGATCCAGTTGACAAGGGAGGCGGGCAGAATCTTGTGCAGAAAAGCGAAAAGCTTGTACTGCAGTCCCACGGTGGAAAGGGGCTTGGGATGGCGCTTGCGGGAAAGAGACCATACCTTTTTTGCGATGCGGTCGGGGCTCATGCCGCCCCGTTCGTCCTTTTCCATGGTGGAAACGGATTTTTCAATGGTGCCGCCGTACAGCTCCTGACCTTTTACGGACTTTTCCCGGGCGTCGGTAAAGCCGGTGGCCACATCTCCGGGAAGCACCGCGCACACGGCGATTCCGAAGGGACGCAGCTCGTTGGCCAGCGCCAGAGTGAGGGCGTTGATGGCCGCTTTTGAGCAGGAGTAGAAGGCCTGAAAGGGCAGAGCCAGAGGGCCGCCCATGGAGCTTATGTTTATGATGCCGGCCTTTTTGCTCTTGCGCAGATAAGGCAGCGCCTGCTGAATGGAGCGGACGGTGCCGAAGAAGTTGACATCCATCTGCTTCTGAGCGTCGGCCATGGCGGTGAATTCCACCGCGCCGGAAATACCGAAGCCGGCGCAGTTGACCAGCACATCCAGCCTGCCCTGTTCCCGGTCGATGCGCTCAAAGGCGGCGGCCAGAGACTGCTCGTCGGTGACATCTGCGGTGATGTGGGTGACGCCCTCGCCGTCCTTACCGCTGCGGCTCAGCTCATATACGGTGCATCCTTTTCTGGCAAACAGCCGGGCAGTGGCCTTTCCGATGCCGCTGCTGCCGCCGGTTACGGCTACGATCATGCGCATTGCTGACGCTCCTTGACAACGGAGGCGATGATGTCCATGGCCTCGTCGAGAATTTCGTAGGTGTGGGTGGCCATGTAGCTGGTGCGCAGCAGGCACCCCGAAGGCGGAGTTGCGGGCGGCAGAACGGGATTGACATATACTCCCCGGTCGTACAGCTCCCGGGCGGTGGCCAGCGTTTCCATGGTCTCGTAGGTGTAGATGGGAATGATAGGTGTGGTGGACTGGCGGATGGCAACGCCCTTTTCGGTCAGTCCGGCACGCATATAGGCCGAAAGATCGCCCAGACGGGTGACCAGCTCGGGATGGGCCTTCAGCTGGCGCAGAGCGGCCAGAGCCGTGGCACAGCTGGGAGGAGTGATGGAAGCCGAGAAGATGAAGGGACGGGAGGCGTGGCGCACATACTCGGCCACCTCGGCGCTGGCGGCCATGTAGCCGCCCAGAGATGCCAGAGACTTGGAGAAGGTGCCCATGTATATGTCCACCTGATCCTCAAGGCCGAAGTGATTGGCGGTGCCTCGTCCGCCCTCGCCCAGAACGCCCAGACCGTGGGCGTCGTCAACCATGACACGAGCGCCGTATTCCTTCGCCAGCCGGCAGATCTCGGGCAGGTTGGCGATATCGCCGCCCATGCTGAAGACGCCGTCGGTGACGATCAGCGCTCCGGCAGTCTCGGGAACCTTCTGCAGGCAGCGCTCCAGCTGCTCCATGCTGTTGTGGTCGTAGCGGAGCATCTTGCCGTAGCTGAGCTTGCAGCCGTCGTAGATGCTGGCGTGGTTTTCCTTGTCGCAGATGACATAGTCGTTTCTGCCCACGATGGCGCTGATAATGCCCAGATTGGACTGGAAGCCGGTGGAGAAGGTCACCACAGCCTCCTTGTTAAGAAAAGAGGCAAGCTCAGCCTCAAGCTCAAGGTGCATCTCCAGCGTGCCGTTGAGGAAGCGGGAACCGGAGCAGCCGGTGCCGTATTTCTCAAAAGCCTTTATGCCGGCCTCCACGACCTCGGGATCGGTGGTCAGGCCGAGGTAATTGTTGGAGCCAAGCATGATGCGGCGCTTGCCCTCCATAATGACCTCGATGTCCTGCCGGGACTCAAGAGCGTGGAAATAGGGATAGATGCCCTTGCCTTTCAGCTCGCTTGCCAGCGACGGTTCAAATGCCTTGCCGAAAATGTCTTTCATTGCAGAATACTCCCTTTCTTTTAACTTGTCTGACGGCGCACGGAAAACAGCGCGGAACGCCCAGCGTCCCACGAGCCTGCCGTGTGCGTGTATTGCCTTGCGCATCGCCGTTTTTCCATGGCCGGGAATGCCGTCCCCGCCGCGCCCTTCGTCCTGCCAGACTGAGGCGTACAACGATACATTTACCATATTAACGCACGAAAGCGCAAAAGTCAACACGGTGCTGACAAATCTCCGGAATTGTATAAAAGAGGCAAAACCACCGTTGCGCCCTCCCGTTGTTGCGCATCGTCCTCCGGTATGATATAATTATTATATTGTATCGAAGGGAGAACAAACTATGGCCATTGCGGAGTACACAGTAAAGGGTGATTTTGACCGGGTGACGGAGCAGGTGGTGGAGGGCGTGCTTAACGGCAGCGTTTCAGCCTCCATGACCGACCGGTCGGACTTCTGCGACGGCGGTGCCCGTTGTTCGGTTCGTGTCATCGAGCGCTACAGCTACGCCGGCGGCAACCGGGTCAGCCTTAACCTCACCTTCTTTCAGGCGGGTGACGGCCCCATCAGAATAAGCGCCATCACCTCCGGCGGCAGTCAGGCCGTATTTTTCAAATTCAACACCCTCGGCGAGGAGACATTCCTTGAAAGTGTGAAGGAAGTGCTCGACCGGCTGTGACCGGAAGGAGATTGGATAGAAATGAATGTGGCTGTGCTCTTCGGCTCGCCCCGGAAAAACGGCTCCACGGCGCGGCTGCTGGACGCCTTTCTCGCGGCTCTGCCCGCCGGTGCGTCGGTAAAGATATTTCACGCCTACGAAATGGCCGTGCGTCCTTGCGTTTCCTGCGGCCTCTGCGCGGAAAAATGGGGCTGTGCCTTTGAGGATGATATGAGTCAGGTCGTCGAGGCCATGCTGGACTGCGATGTGCTGGTGATAGCCTCGCCGGTCTATTTCCTGAGCTTTCCCGCTCCTCTCAAGGCCATAGTGGATCGCACCCAGCGGTGCTTTGCCGCCTCGCTGCAAAAGCGCAGTCCCTTTGAGGGAAAGCAGCGGCAGGTGGCCATGCTCCTTGCCGCCGGAGCGCCCAGTGAGGACGGCTCGGTCATCCAGCGGCAGGTTCACTGGCTGGCTCAGTCCATTGGCGCCCGTATCGCCGGCAAGGTGGTCTGTCCCGATACCGACCGAAGAGGCGTAACGGACAGCGCCCTTGAGCAGGCGCGCCGGCTGGCGGAGAAGATATCCGGCGGCGAGCCGGACAACGAACAGCGCGCGGACTGACCGCGCCGGAAAAGGAGTATTCCATGACAACTGTCGGCATGATATATGATTATATAGATTCCTTCGCGCCCTTTGAGAGCCAGATGGGCTTTGATAACGCCGGTCTGCTCATAGGCTCAAAGGACAAGGAGGTAAAACGGGTGATGGTCAGTCTGGACGCGTCCGCTTCGGCGGCTGAGCAGGCCGCGGAGGCGGGCTGTCAGCTGCTGGTGACCCACCATCCCATCATCTTCCGGCCCATAAAGTCGCTGAGTGCCGATTCGGCGGTTTACCGGCTGGTGAGAGGCGGAGTGGATGTGTTATCGGCGCACACAAATCTTGACATCGCACCCGGCGGCGTCAACGAGCGGCTGGCCGAGGTGCTGGGCTTTGAGGGCTTCGAGCGGCTGGAGGATATGAACTACTGCATGGTCGGCCCTCTGCCCCGGGAGATGTCTCCGGCGGAGCTGGCGCAGCTGGTTGCCGACAGTCTGGGAGCCGAGGCCGTGCAGCTGGTGGATTGCGGCCGCCCGGTAAAGACCGCCGCCGTAATTTGCGGCTCGGGCGGCGGAGAGGTGTACGACCTCATGGGCAGAGCCGACGCGCTCATCACCGGCGAGGCCAAGCACCACGAGATGCTGGACGCCCGTGACGGCGGCCTTTCCATGGTCATCGCCGGACATTTCCACACCGAGCGGATAATAGTGGAAGCCCTTGCACGCCGTCTGGAAGAAAAATTCCCCGATGTGGAATTTCTGCGGGCGAAGGAAGAAAGCCCGGCGGCGATACATTGGAACCGCTGAACAGATACAGCCCAAATTTGATTTTAAGGAGTAAACCATGGCACTTGACGGAGCAACACTTTCCCTCCTTCGCCGGGAGCTTAACGCAAAGCTGGCCGGAATGAAGGTGGATAAGGTCCAGCAGCCCTCCCGGGAGGAGCTGGTTCTGGTCATGCGTGGCAGAGAGGGCACCTTCCGGCTGCTCATTTCCACCCGCGCGGCCTGCCCGAGAATAAATATAACACCGCATAACATCGAAAATCCCGCCCAGCCGCCCATGTTCTGTATGCTTATGCGCATAAAGCTGTGCGGAGCTCGGCTGGAGGAGGTGCGCCAGCAGGGCATGGATCGCGTGCTGCTGCTGGATTTTGAGGCGGTCAACGAGCTGGGCGACCGCTGCCGGCTGACCATGATCGTGGAGATAATGGGCCGCTGCTCCAACGCCATTCTGGTGGACGGAGAGGGAAAGATAATCGACGCCCTCAAGCGTGTGGACGGCGCCATGAGCACCATGCGCATGATTCTGCCCGGGCTGAAATATTCCCAGCCACCGGCTCAGGACAAGCTGAACATCACCGAGGCCTCCACCGGGGAGATAAGCGAGCGCGTGGCCGCCTGCTCCGGTATGAATCTGAGCAAGGCCTGCCTCAACACCATTCAGGGCATTTCGCCCATCATCGCCCGTGAGCTGGCTCACCGGGTGTCTCCGGTGCGTGATGTGCCCGTGGACGAGCTGACACCCACCCTGCGCCAGAGCCTTGAATACCACATCGACGCCCTGCGCGGTGTGCTGACAGAGGGCGGCCAGCCCACGCTGGTCAGCGAGAACGGCCGGGTCATCGACCTGACCTTCTGGGCTCCCTCTCAGTACGGCGACCGGGCCGAGCTTACATCATACAACAGCTTCTCCGAGCTGCTTGAGGCCTTCTGCGGCAGCAGAGACCACGCCGAGCGCATGAAGGTCAAGGAGCAGGATCTGCTGCGTCTGCTGGCCAACGCCGCCGACCGCACCGCCCGCAAGCTGACCGCCCAGCGCAAGGAGCTGGAGGAGGCGGCCAAGCGCGACCGGCTGCGGCTGTACGGCGACCTCATCAACGCAAACATCTACCGCCTGAACAAGGGCGACGCCTTCTGCGAGCTGGAAAACTACTTTGACCCGGAATGTGCCGCGGTGCGCATCGTCCTCGACCCGACGCTCACTCCGGCGCAGAACGCTCAGGCATATTACAAGGAATACCGCAAGGCCCAGACCGCCGAGAGCCACCTCGTCCCACTCATCGAGCAGGGCGAGCGGGAGCTGCTGTATATCGACTCGGTGTTCGACGCCCTCAGCCGTGCCAACACATCCGCTGAGGTGGCCGAGATAAGAGCCGAGCTGACCGAGGGCGGCTACATCAAAAAGAACACCGGCGGCAAAAACCGCCAGCCCGCCCTTGCAAGTCCCATGGCCTTTGTGTCCGACGACGGCTTTGAGATATCCGCCGGACGCAACAACCGCCAGAATGACCGCCTCACCCTCAAGGACGCGGCCAACAGCGACACATGGCTCCACGCGGCGAAGATGCCCGGCTCCCATGTGGTGATCCACGCCCACGGCCAGCCCATACCCGACTCCACCATGGAGCAGGCAGCCATCATCGCCGCCACCCACAGCCGGGGTGCCGGGCAGGGGCTTGTGGCAGTGGACTACACCCGTATAAAGAATGTGACAAGAATGCCCGGCGGCAAGCCCGGTCTGGTAAACTACACCGAATACAAGACCGTGTATGTCCATCCCGACCCGGAGCTGTGCGAGCGGCTAAGACAGAGGTGACTCTTTCCGAAAGAGATAACCCTTCTGGTGTAAAGGAGAATAGACTTATGGATAAGAATATACCCGCCCTCGCGCAGGCTCTGATGCGGTTTCTCGACTGCCCCTGCCGTTTCTTTGAGCCTATGGCCGATGACGACCCGCTGATGGCGGCTTACAATGAAGCACTGGAGCGAGGCAAGTCAGAGGGCTTTACGCCGGTCATCGTGGCCGTGGACGACACACTGATGGAATCACTGGTGGGGAACGCCGTGGGCTGGGACGATATGCCCGCCGATTTCATGGTGAATATGGATGCCGTGCGCGCCTACCGCAAGGATATCCTCTCGAAGGAGCTGCCCGACGGAGCCGAGGTGCTGGAGCGGCTGTTTACCCTGCAGCGGGAGGCTGTGGAGGAGGGCGGCTTTGACTGCGGCTTTGACCGCCCCATGCCCGAGCCTGCCCAGCCGGAGGAGGATCGCTTCTACGGCTACTGGGACTTTGCCCGCACCCGCAAGACCCACCCGGTGGTGCTGGCCGAGATACCCACGGCAAAGCCATGGGAGATTTTCGCGTGGCTCCCCTTCGGCGGCTGGAACGAATGCCCGGGTACTCCCGAGCTGATGGCGGCCGCAAAGGTGTGGCATGAGCGCTGCGGCGCGGTGCCCGCCGTCCTTTCCTGCGATACCCTCGACATGGCGCTGCCCAATCCTGTGCCGGCGGAGGATGCCATGGGCACGGCAAAGGAGCATTTCGGCCTGTGTCCCGATGTTATCGTCAGTGCCAGCGAGGGCACCGATGCCGGCACCATTGCCGCCGCCCTTGCCTGCTCGAAGTGCTGGTTCTTCTGGTGGGACTGAGCCTGCCAATCATCTATAATCCACGAATCCACGGAGGTCAACATGACCCAGAGCAAAGCGTCCCGCAACAAGACCATCGACACTTCTCTGAGTGAGGGAGAAGAATACCTGCGCCGGTGCCTTCGGGTCAGCAGCACCGTGACCGACATCTCCGACCTGCTGGACAAGACCGTGATCGGCGACACGCTGGCGGTGGCTCCTCTGCTGCCGGCGGGCTGTGCCGACCTGATAGTCGCCGACCCGCCCTATAACCTGACCAAGGACTTCGGCGGCAGTACCTTTTCCCGCCGCTCCGAGGCCGAATACGAACGCTTTACCCGCCGCTGGCTGGAGGCGGTTCTGCCTCTCCTGCGGGAGGGGGGCACCATGTATGTCTGCTGCGACTGGCAGTGCGGCCTGACCGTAGGCCGGGTGCTGGGCGAATACCTGACCGTCCGCAACCGGATAACATGGCAGCGGGAAAAGGGCAGAGGCGCCGCCGCCAACTGGAAGAACGGCTGCGAGGACATCTGGTTTGCCACAAAGGGCGGAGACTACACCTTCAATCTGGACGCCGTAAAGCAGCGCCGGAAGGTGCTGGCTCCCTATCGCTCCGGCGGTCAGCCCAAGGACTGGCAGGAAACGGCGGAGGGCAACTTCCGGGATACCTGCCCCTCGAACTTCTGGGACGACATCACAGTGCCCTTCTGGTCAATGGCGGAAAACACCGCCCATCCCACCCAGAAGCCGGAAAAGCTGCTGGCCAAGCTGATACTGGCAAGCTCCAATCCCGGGGATATCGTTTTTGACCCCTTCCTCGGCTCCGGCTCCACCAGCGTTACGGCCAAAAAGCTGGGACGCAGATATATCGGCGTGGAGATGAACGAGCAGTACTGCCTCTGGGCCGAGCAGCGGCTGGAAAAAGCCGAAGCCGACTCATCCATACAGGGATACGAGGACGGCGTGTTCTGGGAGCGCAACAGCGCGCCCGGAAAGCGCGGGAAATGAGCCGTCCAAAGGAGAAAAGATAGCCATGAAGAAAAGATTGTCCGAGCGAAAGCCGAAATTCCTTCTTCTGCGGCGCGCCGTCGCCGCCTATATCGATATGGGAATACCCATCGCGCTGATACTGGCGCTGGGCTTCGGCGTATACCGGCTGTTTCCGGATTTTGACAAGGTGACCTTCATAATGCTGATACTGCCGCTGGCCTTCGCGGCAATATTCTGCAAGGATCTTCTGCGGCCCAGCATCGGCAAGCGGATAATGGGTCTGGACATCGTCTCAAAAGACAGCGGAGAGATATCAAACTGGCTGCTGGTGCGGCGCAATTTCTCCATGTGCCTGTGGCCGCTGGAAATCCCCGAGCTGATCCGCTCAGGCGGCTCACGGCGGCTGACCGACAGAGAGCTCGGCCACGAGATAATTGAAAGATAAAAGCATAGGAATGGGTGTACATATGAAAGAGAAAAAACAAAACGCTGTAAAAAAAGGCCGGCTGGCTTTGCTGCTCGGCGGTCTGCTGCTGTGCCTGCTGCTGTGCTCCTGCGCCGGCTGTGACGGCTGCGTGCGCGGCTGCGGAGCCATACAGTCCTGGTACCGCCCGGAGCTGGTGAACGAAGCCGTACCGGAGATAACCCATTCTCCCAGCGCCGAGGAGGTCAACGTCCAGCTGCGCGGCTATTATGAGCCCATCGCCGCGCTGGTGGAGGAGGCCAACAGATCGCGGGATATATTCTCTCTTGAGCACGAGCTGACCGAGAGGGATGGCGGCTGGTACCTTCAGTCCAGCATCGTCTGCCGCCCGGAGGGAGCCGTTGAGCTGCCGGAGATGTACATACCCTACTTCGGGCCGGCGGTCATGCCGGAGAATATTCTGCCCGAGCTGAGCGACTCTGACCTTGCCGCCGTATGGCTGGAGCTGACCGCCAACGGCATCGAGTGCGACCTCTCCCGGATGGAGGAGGAGCTTAGCCCGAAGGACTTTCTGAGCATATATATCGATTATTACACTCAGGTCAGCGGCCTTGAGGTGGATATCTCCCGCTTTGACGAAAGCGTGGATTACGACGAGGTGCTGAAGCAGGCCATGGTTCTCGGGCTGATAGAATACTACGGCTTCTATGAAGCCGAGCACGCCGACACCTACGACCTGATGACCGCCGCCTCCGGCCTGCTTTCGGCCATGTACTACGACGCCTGCGGCTGCGGTACCGAGGGCTTTACCCGCTCCGAGCTGCTGGAGCTGATCTGCGATTTTGCCGGCATGGACATATACAGCGAGCCGGAATGGAAAAGCTCGGCCAAGCTCATCGGCCGGCTGTGCCGGGAGATGCTCGCCGACAGCGCCGCCGACGCCGGCGGAGAGCTGATGCGCCAGCAGACAGCGCAGATCCTCGTTCAGCTGTACGAGGGAATGTACGGCCAGATCTATGTTGACGATTTCTATTACAACGACTGGATGCTGGACACCAGCGACGAATACTGCATCAAGGCCAGCTGGCAGGATATCATGTCCGATTTCCCAAAGCAGTATCTTTTCTCCGAGTTCTACACACCGGGACGCCGGGAACTGCCGGGCTTTGTAAAGCGGTTCATCACCAGCTGCCGGGACGCCTGCCTGAAGGCGGCGGGAGAATACAGCGAGATCGAACGGATCACCTACCGCGATGCCATGACCGCCCTTTCCGTGGTGGACATCAATGTCAGAAAGCAGGGACTGTGCGCCGAGGAGCCGGTGGTGGTCAGCAACAGCCGTGACTACGACTGGTACTACACCCAGCATGGCACCGGCGAATACTCCTATCTCAACTGTATGCCCACCATCGCCATGATGGGCACGAAATGGTACGACGCGAACACCACCGTTACCATCCGTGAGATGCGCCAGCGCTATCTGCCCGAATACGACGGCGGCTGGTACACATGGCAGGTGGCCGAGTGTCTCGACGAGAACGGTGTGCCCAATGAGCTGGTGGATATCACCGAGGACAAGCTGGCCTGGCTGGACGAGGGAAAGATCATTCTCACCCAGATGAGCGAGGCGGCAAGCGACGCCTCCGGCCACTGCTTCATTATCTACGGCTACTGGAAGCGGGGCGACTCCATCAAGTATTTTGTCCACGACCCGGATGTCTACGACGGCACCGACGATTACGGACGCCGTCCCGGCTACGCCATGGTGCTGGATGGCCGCTACTGCGACTGGATAATCGAGCGCATCGCCTTCAGTTACATCGTTGTCGGATAAAAGCGTATATTATCATCACCCGCTGCGCATAATGTCAGCGGGTGATGTTTTATGCAGAATAAAAAGCCAAAGATAAAGCCGGAGATCGACCTGCCCGCGGTGAAGCTGCCGGAGGATCCGATGGATGGCCGGAAAATTTTCGACGACCTTTTCGATGTGGTCTCGGGTACGGAGTGCACCGGGCTTATCCCCGCGGAGCCGTACAACGCCGACGAGATCGAGGCCTACAGCGACATCTACGACATTCCCCTGTGCTCCCATCAGGACAGCGGCGAGCCCCGTGACCGGGAGCGCTCCGTGGTTCAGGATGGCGTCGCCCGGGGAAAGGTCGGCCAAAGATAACCCGGACGAAGGGGAGAGGGCGGAGAAATCCGTTCTCTCCTCTCCGCAAATAACTCAGAGCCATTCGACACAAATGTGTTGACAAAGACTGGTATCGTGCTATAATAAACAGACTCAAAACGGAGGAAGAAAAATGAGCTGGAATTTCATGTTTTTCGTCAACAGCGTGATGCTGGGAGTGGGACTTGCCATGGACGCCTTTTCGGTGTCGCTGGCCAACGGCCTGAACGAGCCCTGCATGAAAAAGCCGAGGATGTGCGGAGTGGCCGGAACCTTCGCCTTTTTCCAGTTCCTGATGCCCATGGTAGGCTGGGTGTGTGTACATACCGTTCTGCGCTATTTTTCCATTTTTGAGGATTTCATTCCATGGATCGCCCTCGTTCTGCTGTGCTTCATCGGCGGCAATATGCTCCGGGAGGGCATAAAGGGCGGAGAGGGCGAATGCGGCGAAAAGCCCGCCGTCGGCCTTGCCGGACTGATGGTGCAGGGCGTGGCCACCTCCATCGACGCGCTGTCCGTGGGCTTCACCATTGCCGACTACGACTGGCTCATGGCGCTGGTGTGCTGTGTGCTCATCGCCGCCGTCACCTTTGCCATCTGCATGGGCGGCCTTGCCATCGGCAAAAAATTCGGCACAAAGCTGGCGGGGAAGGCTTCGATTTTCGGCGGCATAATCCTCATTCTCATCGGCCTCGAGATATTCATCACCGGAATCATCGGGTAAAAAAGGAGCGGACAGATTATATAGCTTGCTATTCTTGTGTTACCATGATAAAATAAATGCGAAATCTTGAATATTCGGAGGAAGCAATAATGAAAGAATACAGGCTGGTTCATTTGAACAAAGGACTTAATCTGTCCAGAGAAAAGGATTTGGAGCAGGCTCAGGAGCTCCTAAATGAGTATGTTGCTGAAGGATGGGTGCTTCAGCAGATTGTTTCTCCCAGCGACATTGGAGGCACATTGGTCGGCGTGTTCTATAAAGAAAAATAAAAAAATAATCAGTTGAATTCCGATTAACCGAGTAAATCCAAAAGCGCGCTTACCCACCGTCCCGAAGGCGGTGCGCAGGCGCGCTTTTTTCTATAGTTTTTACGCCTCGATGCTCCGGCTCCACTCGATAAACAGCGGGATGTATTCCTCGCTCAGGCCGGCCTCGCAGGTGAAGGTCACCAGCCAGAAGGCGTCGGAGCCTTTGTGAATGATGCCGTAATAGAAATAATCCTCGCCATCCACATGGGCGGTGTAGGTGGTGTGGTAATTTCCGGCGGCGTCGTAGGAAAATTCCTGCTCAAGTCTGCCCAGCTCCTCCAGCAGAAGGACATATTCCTCCTCGGTCACGGCGGTCATGTCTGCGCCCATGTCGCTGTAGGTGCTGTAGTCGTGGCGCACGGCGGTCATCATGCACCGGCTGTCGGCCACGGCCATGGTGATGCCCTCGGCATCGAAAGGCTCCATGCCCTCCCGCATGGTGATGGTCAGTCCGGCTCCGGTGTCGTAGGTCATGGGAGCGGCGGAGGACGAGCAGGCGGAAAGAGAGAGAAGCAGAACGGCAAGCATCGCCCACAGTACGCGCCGTACAGCGGCGTTGGTCATAAGAAGCACTCCTTCGCAATAGAGTTTTTCACGGAAAGATTATAACACAGCCCGCGCCAAAATCCCATACCTTTTAAAAAATCCGCCGGCAGGCACAAAGCCCTCCGGCGGATAATTTTCTTATTGCGCGTTCGACGCCTTGCACAGACGGCTCAGCTGACCAAGCAGGTCGGCACCGCCGGCCACGCTGATGGAGTCAACGCGGTCGCAGATGCGCTCCAGATACTCAAGCTCCTTGAGGCGCATGAGGGTGGGGTTCTCCTCCATGAGCTTGGCAGTGTTGAGCAGGCTGCGGGTGGAGGCCACCTCCTCGCGGCGGGTTATGACGCTGGCCTGAGCCTGCTTTTCGGCAAGGAGGACAGTGTTCATGATGTCGCGGATGTCGCCGGGGATGATGACATCCTTGATGCCCGCGGAGGAAAATTCGCACCAGTCGGCGCAGTCGGACTCGTTGAGCCTGTCGAGCAGATAGCCGCCGAATTCCGAGCGCTTCTCCAGCAGCTCCTCCAGCTTCATGTCGCCCACATAGTCGCGCAGAGCCAGCTGAGCGACAAGACGGAGCTGAGCCTCGCCGTCATCCAGCTCCTCGGCGTAAACGCGGGGGCGGGTGATGGTGTACTCAAGAGCCATGGTGACACGGACGGTGACCTTGTCGGCGGTCAGCAGCTCCTGAGCGGGCAGGGAAAGGAGCTGCCGGGATACGGTGACCGGCTTCTGGGTGATATCCACGCCCAGTCGCCAGAACCAGTAGAAGCCGGTGGACAGCTCACGGACAAAGCGGTTGTCGTAGTAGAGCATGGACACCGAGCCCACCGGCACGGTCAGACGGGTGACCATGGTGGGGGACAGCACGGCCAGCAGCTCACGGGGAAAGTCGCTGCCTATCTCGGGAGAATCGGGAGTGAACAGCCTGATCTCCACCTTGTTGAACACCGTCCAGTAGAACAGAGTCTGACCGGTGGCGCTCAGGGCGGGAATGCCGTCCACGATAACGAAGGCAAAGGTGCCCGCGGGCACGATCTGCTCCACGGTGTTGGCGGCGATGAAGGGATCTTCACGCAGCTTGCTCACGGGAATGCCGCAGGTGTCCACAACACCCTTGGCGGAGACGATGCGGACCTCGTAGCCCAGAGAGGGGAGGTAGTTATAGCGGCCGGGCTCAAGAGCCTTGACAAAGCGGCCGTCCTTCACGAGGTATCCGATCTGGTTGTCGTTGATTATGTACTTCATTTCTTATCGCTCCATTCATCAATTATACTTATCCGTAAAAGGGATCTCCCTTTGATCTTCGTCAGGTCGGTCCGGTTCTCCACGCGTTTCCGGCGGGGCAGAGGTTAAGCGGCGGCAGTGCCGGGCGGGTCCTTGGGACTGGCCGGGCTGTGCTCGCGGCGGTATCCTCTCTGCCGCATGGCTGGGGCAGCGCTGCCGATCAGGGGCGGGCTCGCGGGGAGCCGGCTACCGTGTCGGCCGGAGAAGGGGAAGCCGACCTTCACTCTTTCGCAATAAATCTGGATCAATGCTTAGAAGGCATTTCCGATGTAAGTTCCTTTTCTTACCAAAAGTCCAGGTACCGTGTCAACGGACGGCGACGGAATCGAACCGTCAAAAGGAATTGTGCCGCGGTACACCCTTACCTACCGGCGGGCGCGGTGCGGACGGCCATTATTGCCCTGACCAAGTCCGCGGCGGCTTGTGATAAAGGCCTTTCGGCCGGATATCCATGTGATTGGCGGCTATCCCTTGATAACCGCGACGGTTTTAAGGCGCTTGACCGGGCGCACGCAGTCAGCCTGACGGGCCATGACCTGATCGATGTCCTTGTAGGCAAAGCGGCTTTCCTCGGCCACGTCCTTCCGGCTCCGCTTGCCCAGCACCACGCCCTGAGCGTCAAGGTCGTCCATGACCGTCTGGACGGAGAATTTCTCCATGGCTCCCTTGCGGGAGTAAAGACGGCCGGCTCCGTGGGAGGAGGTGCAGAAGCTCTCGGGATTGCCGAGGCCCTCCACCACGTAGCTGTAGGAACCCATGGCTCCGGGAATCACCGCCAGCTCACCGGCACGGGCGCGGGTGGCTCCCTTGCGGTGCACCCACACGTCGGAGCCGTAGTGGTGCTCGATGGCGGCGTAGTTGTGGTGGCAGTTTATGCGGGTGGAAAACTCCGTCTGCTGGCGGGTGAAGTCATACACCCGGCGCATGAAAATATCCATGACCACGGCCATCATTCGCTCCCGGTTCTCGGCGGCGAAATCCATGGCCAGATTCATCCAGCTGATGTAGTCCCTGCCCTCCGGCGTGTTCACGGGGAGGAAGGAGAGCTGCCACTCGGAGGGCACCGAGGAATACCAGCGCTCGTTAAGCTCCCGGGCGAGGCGGCCGAAGTGCTTGCATACGGTCAGGCCGAAGTGACGGCTGCCCGAGTGGAGCATCAGACCGATATAGCCCTCGTCATCCACCTGGATCTCAATAAAGTGGTTGCCGCCGCCCAGAGTGCCGATCTGGTAGTAGCCATCGGCGAGGCTGTCGGCCAGCTCGGGCTGACGGGCATAGGCCTCGGTGTCGGCAAGGGCGCGGTCGATAACCTCGGAGGGCTGCTTTTCGGCGTGGTGGTCAAAGCCCACGGGCACGCCGCGCATGATGTCGCCAACGATCATCTGCAGCAAAGAGCCGCTGCCGGTGGTCACATCCTTTATATCCTCAAGGCGGATGTTGGTGGCGGCAAAGCTCATGCCGCAGCCGATGTCCACGCCCACCGCGTTGGGAATTATGGCACCCTTCGCGGCCAGCACGCCGCCGATGGGCATTCCGTAGCCGGCGTGAGTGTCGGGCATTAGGCTGACCCACTTGTGTACAAAGGGCAGCCGGGAAAGGTTCATCGCCTGCTGGAGGCAGACTCTGTCCATATCCTCGGGGCTGTCCAGCCAGATTTTTACGGGTACGATGCTGTTTTCTTCATTGATAACGAACATACTGTCCACCTCCGGGAATGTTATTTTTCATCCGGTGTTCGCTTCCGGACTGTGCCTGTATGATATCACGGTTTCAGATGCCGGTCATGTAAAAAAAGTTGCGACATCTCCTTTTTCTGGTATAATTGAGTCGGAATACCAGAATTATTAAAAGGAGGGCGACGGCGTGTCCGAATACCGCGATACCATAAAAAGCATGGCCAAGGTGCGGGGATATATGCGCGACCTCTATGTCTACGGCTTTCGCACCCGCCGGGAGTTTGACCGCAAGTCGGCCCGAACCTACGACAACGAGCGCCGCCGCATCGAAAGCTGGCTGGGCGATTATATTCAGTTTGACCATTCGGCCAAGGGCAAGAGCGTGTGCATCTCGGTGGACAGCTCCGCCGCGCAGAGCAACCCGCTGTTTGTGGCGTGGCGCAGCAAGAGCTACACCGACAACGACATCGTCCTGCACTTTCTCCTGCTCGACCTGCTGGGCAGGGGAGAAGCTCTGTCCGCACCCGAGATAACCGAGCGGCTGATGGGCGATTACGCGGCGGAGTTTGATATACAGACCGTGCGGGGCAAGCTGAGGGAATACGAGCGTGAGGGCATCCTCATATCCCGCAAAGAGGGACGGACGCTGGCCTACTCTCTGAGTGACCTCTTTTTTGACGGCCTGCCTCACTGCGGGCAGCTGACCGCCGCGGTGGACTTTTTCAGCCGTGTTTCAGTGGGCGGCTACCTCGGCGACATCCTTCTGAGAGACTCTGGAGCAGTTGACCGCCCCTTCCGCAGCAAGCATCATTACATAGCCCACACCCTTGACGACGGCATCGCCAGCGACCTGCTGCTGTGCGCCCGGGAAGGGCGAAAATGCCGGGTGAAGGGCATCAGCAAGCGCACCGGCGCGGAGTACGACATGACCTGCGTGCCCATAAAGCTCCTCGACAATGTGGAGACTGGCCGCCGCTACTTCGCGGTGTACGACTGCCGCACCCGCCGGCTGGTCAGCCACCGCGTCGACGGCGTGGACAGCCTTGAGCTTCTGGAGCCATGCCCTCAGGCGGAGGAATACCGCGAGCTTTTCCACCGCTCCTCTCCCGGACGGTGGGCGGTGTCCCACAGCCGGAGAGACGGCCGCACCGAGCAGCTGTGCATGAAGCTGCGCATCGACGAGGAAAGGGAGCAGTACATCCTGCGCCGCATCGAGCGGGAGGGCGGAGGCGGCGAGCTGCTCAGAACGGACAAGGATACATATTTATATACCGTGGAGGTGCACGACTCCAACGAGGTGTCCACATGGGTCAAGACCTTTGTGGGCAGGATAATATCCCTCGAGGGCACCAACCGGGGAATGATCGACCGATTCTACCGGGACATGAAAGCCATGAAGAGAATGTATCTGGGGGAGGATGAATGATGGAGCTTTTTTCCGAGATATACGGCGACTCCTACCGGGCCGTGGCCGAGGTGCTGAACGAAGGCTCCCTTCGTCCGCTGACAAGAACCGACATTGACGGCATCCTCCGGCAGAATGCCTCCGCCGACGAGGCCTTCTTTATATCCGAGCGGCTGACCGGCGGCCAGTGGCCTCTGCTGAGAAAGAACGCCGACGGTACCTTTTCTTCCGTGGTGGGAGGCAGCCGGCTTCCGCTGACCGCGCTGCAGCGTTCGTGGCTGGCGGCCATACTGAGCGACCGCCGCTGCACAGCCTTTCTCAGCGAAGAACAGCGCGGAGAGATTTCGGCGGCGCTTGATACCGAGCCGATGTATGCCGACGAGGATATCGAGCGGGTGCGGGTGTGCGCCGACAGCGATCCCTTTGATGATCCCGGCTACGGTCGGAGGCTGAGAACCATCCTCGAGGCCATTGGGGAGAGCCGCATCCTCTGCATAAGCTACAACGGCGGCAAGGGCGGCAGAATAACGGGGGATTTCATGCCCTTCCGGCTGGAATATTCCTCAAAGGACGACAAGCTGCGGCTGCTGGCCGTGCGCGTCCGGTACGGCAGGGCCATATTCACCACCATCATCAACCTTGCCCGCATAACGGATATTTCTCCTTCCCGGGAGAGATACGATGGCAAGCCGGACTTTGAAGCCATGCGCCTTAAAACCAGATGCCCCGCTCCGGCGGTGGTGGAGCTGGTGGACGAGCGCAACGCCCTTGAGCGCTTCATGGTGCAGTTTGCCAGCTACGAAAAGCGCACCCGCTACCTCAGCGAGGAGGATAAATACATCTGCTCCATATATTATCGCCGGGAGGAGGAGACCGAGCTGCTCATCCGCCTGCTGTCCTTCGGGCCGGTGGTGCGCCTGTTGGAGCCGGAGGGCCTTGTTGAGCAGATGAAGGCAAGAGTGAAAAAACAATGGGAGCTGATGGGGCAGTAAAGCCTTGTCAGCCCCTTTTTTGACATTTCCCGGAAAATGTATGGAGCGGAAAGGTCAGAATCATAATGAAATCATCACAATTCTGTGATATTCTTTTGGATGTAAGGGAGTAGTCAGCACGAAAAAGTGCGGTGGCGTCAACATCATGGCTTCGGTCTGGTGCCACCTTAATTGACCAGACTTATCCGCTCGGCGGATGGGTCTTTTTTATTTGGACGGGAGGAATTACAATGGCTGAATCCAATTCCACGAAGCTGGCTCTGGCCTCGTCGCTGAAGAAACTGACCGGAAAGACACCCCTTGACAAGATAAGCGTGACCGACATCTGCAGGGAATGCGGAGTCAACCGCAAGAGCTTCTATTACCATTTTCAGGATAAATACGACCTGGTCAACTGGATATTCGATTCCGAGTTTGACAGCATAGCCGGACAGAGGGACGGCTCGGACGGTCTGCGCGCGCTGCTCAGACTGCTTGAGTATCTTTACGAGAACCGTTCCTTCTACCGCCGGGCACTGAATGTCAGAGGCCAGAATTCCTTTGCCGATCATTTCCGTGACCGGCTGACCGCGTCGGTCAGGTCGGGTCTGCGGCTGGGCAGCCTCAGCGAGACCATGGAGTTTCGCATCAATTTCTTCGCCGACGCCTTCATCTGCGCCATCGAGCGCTGGCTCATGGGCCGGGAGACCATGCCTCCCGGAAAGATGTACGGCATGATAACCGCTTGCTTCGCCGATGCCGAGAACCCTCGAAAGGCTCTCAGCGAAGGCTTATATTGAGGAAAGAAAACACAAAACCCGACCTGTGGCTGTCATAGGTCGGGTTTTGTGCTTGTGATATATTTATTTATTGACTGCTCCATTTCATAAACCGATAACCTGATGTATCCTCAGAAAATCCCATGGACTTATAGAGGTGATATCCGTCATCGGTCGCTTTCAGCTCCACTGTGCTCAGATTTTTCTCGACAGCGTCCGAAAGAAGCCTTTGCATTATTCGCTTTGCGTATCCTCTGCGGCGATATGCCGGAGCGGTATATACATTCAGCACCGTTCCCGTTTTGCCGGTCATGAAGGACGGACTCAGCGGCTTTTCGACCACCAGCAGGAAAGCGCAGGCGGCCACTTCTTCCTTTTCCCTTATCAGATAACAAAAGATGCTCCGGTTGAGATTTCTATAAAAGTACGCGGGCAGCTCCGCGCGGATTTTCGCTGTGTCAGCTTCGCTCAACCCGCCGAGGTCTTCGGTCAGGTAAGCGATCCTCAATTCCGTCAGAGAGGCGATGTCTGCGTTTTTTGCGATTTCAACATTCATATAGCTTCACCGCCCGCCCGACTGAATAAATTGAATCAGCGATTCCACATCGTCAAAATCGTCGTAATCGCCGACGATTCCATGACGGTGATAGACAACGCCGTTCTTTTCGTTTTCCTCGAGGCAATCCAGCAGAGCCTCAATGCCGAATCTTCTGGCGAAAAGTGTAAATCCGTAAGGCTTGATTTTAGCCAGAAGCCCTTTGCGGCAATCTATCTGGCAAAGATAGCAGTTATCCACGCCTTTTTCAATGGAGCAGCTGCGGTTTTCGCACCAATCCTTGTCGGGACAATCTCCCGAATTACAGCCGCGGCAGTGCTCGTTTTCGGAGCACAGACAACAAGCCAAGCCGCAGCGGGCGATTCCAAGCTCTCTTTTCATAAGTGATTCTCCTTGAGTTTAAGTTTTTTACCTTGGCTGCTCAATCGGTATTTCCCGCAGGATTCTGTTCTCGCCGGCAGATAAAATCTCAATAAGCGGTGTGTCGGTTCTTTCCATAGAGAAGTATTTTCTTGCCAGCTCAAATGCTTTTTCCAGCGATCGCTCTGCTTCCATGATCCGTTCGGCCTGATTGAAGAAGCTCTGGTCGTACCGATAAACGCTGTCGTCGGCAACTTCTACCTCAAGCAGCTTTACCTGCTCTGCTGAAAAATCTCCGCTGTCAAGGCAGTCATCCTTAAGATAGTCGATAGCCTCTTCCCGGCTTTCGCAATAATATACACATCCGACACGGCTGACGGAATGGCCGCCAAATTCACGCCTTCTGATATATTCAAAAATCCCCTCTGCTGCGTCCTTGGTGTAGTTTTCGTACTTTCGCAGACCCAGCGCGCACAGCTCTCGGGAATAGGACATTGCGGAAAAATAGGTGCTCCAGAAACAAATCTCTCCCTTTTCCAATGCGAGGAGAAAAGGCTCGGCGAATCTATGCAGCTTTTTGAAATCGTTGTGCAGTTTATCTCCGTGCTTGTAAGAATCAACTGAGTAATGATACAGAATCATTTTAATTCCCTTTTCTTAATACAAGTTTCTATCTCACATCTTACCACACAAACCCGACTTGCGCAATACAATCGGGCACCGCGAGAGATTTCGCGGTGCCCGATTGTGTATGTGTTTGCCTGCGCGCGGGTTAAGCCGCCTGATGGCCGTTGATAGCCGCCTTGAGCTGCCGCGCGGCACAGTCCACCTCGCTGCGGCTGCCCACCGTGACCGGCTGTCCGGCGGTCACGGTGCGGGCGCTGTCGTCTATGTAGATGGGCACGAAGCGCAGAGGACGGCCGGTGCTCTTGCGGTACATTTCGCCGTAGTAGAGAAAGCCCTCGTATATCTCCGACTCGGTGCCGTAGCAGCCGGTGTAGTCCACATCGGGAAAAACAATGAGGCTCTCGCCCTTTCTCAGATAGCGCAGGCCGGTGCGCAGAGTGGTGATGGCGCTGGAGGAGCGGCGATAGGTGGGCACGGCCTGAGTGGAGGTGGCGGCAAGATAGGCGCCTCTTGAACCAAGCCATGAAAGGAGGCTGAAGCGCATGGGCTTGTGTCCCCAGCGGCCGGAAAAGGTGTAGGTGCGCATATGCTCGTAGCCCTCCTTAGGGTCAAAGAAGGCGGACAGTATCAGCGGGTGTACATCGAAGGTCAGCCACTTGAGGGTGGTGTAGGGGCCGTGCATATTCAGATGGCGGCAGACGTACACCACCGGCTCGCCGTCGGGCTGCACCCGGCATTCATACCGGCGGGAGAAAAGGCGCATAACGGTCTGTGCCCGGCGGGCAAAGGGGCCGAAAAACCGGTTTTCACTGTCGGAGGGATTGAACACCGCCAGCGACAGCACCCGGTAGCTGCCCACTCCCAGCAGAGCGTCGCCGGCCAGCTTGACGGGAAGAACCGGCAGGTCGGCTGTCCCGGCGAGAAATCCGGTAAAGCAGCCTGAGCACAGCAGCTTCACGGCGCACAGCAGATAATACCTCGCCGCCCGTCTGCGGCTCCCGCCGTCAAAGACATAGTCGCTGCACAGCAGATAGTTGGGCATGGAGGAAAGCAGCCGGGAAACAGCCACAGCGCCGAACAGATAAAGGGGCTTTCTCCGGGAGAAAACCGTTCGGACAAGCAGCAGGAAAACCGTCGTCTCCAGCACCGCGGAGGCGGCGGAGGTCACAGCGAAGCGCCGCCTTTGGTCGGCTTCCTTCGATGGTTGTTTTTTCATTATCACACCTCATAATATTTACTGATGTGATAATTTTAGCCCGCCGCCGATGATCGCGGCAAGGGACAGAAAAAAGGAAGTGTATCCTGCGAATATACAAAAGGAGCCATGTGTATGACCCTTTTATTCAACGGAAGCGATTAGTCGCAAAGGGCAGAAAAAGGCCGCCCCGATTGCCGGGACGGCCTTGCTGCTATGGGAAAGGACTCAGGGCAACACCGCACAATTCCCGTTTTAGAACTTAAGCACGATCTTGCTTGCATCTTTTCCGTCATACTTCACAAAAATGCTCACCAATACACAAAGTATTGGTTCCGCTTTTTGTATCGTCTGACAAAAAATCTGACTGC
>JAZSQO010000179.1:0-9674 GCA_045538015.1 Acutalibacteraceae bacterium
CCCGCAACGCGAACAAGGTCCGCAAGACTCCCCTCCGCGTCGTGCTGTACGGCCTGGGCAAGGACGCCGCCATGATCATCTCCCGTATCAACGGCTTCACCTATGTTCAGACCAAGTTTGACTACTACACCGGCGAGCTGACCATCGTTAACCGCATCCCCTACTCCAAGGGCGAGCGCGCTGCCGTTAACTGCTACGGCTGTGACGATGTCCGCGAGGGCGTTGCCGTTATGCGTTATGAAGGTGTCGATGTTTCCATCACCGGCAACTCCACCAACCCCACCCGCTTCCAGCACCCCGTTGCAGGCACCTACAAGAAGGAATGCATCGAGCAGGGCAAGAAGTACTTCTCCGTCGCTTCCGGCGGCGGCACCGGCCGTACCCTGCATCCCGATAACATGGCTGCAGGCCCCGCTTCCTACGGCATGACCGACACCATGGGCCGTATGCACGGCGACGCTCAGTTCGCCGGCTCTTCCTCCGTTCCCGCTCACGTTGAGATGATGGGTCTCATCGGCATGGGCAACAACCCCATGGTCGGTGCCACCGTCGCCTGCGCTGTCGCGGTTGCCGAGGCTCTGAAGTAAGCTGTATTCCGGCTTGATTCAGTTGTAACCATATAAAAAAACAGACACATCATTTTGGCGTACGCCGGGTGATGTGTCTGTTTTTTTGTTATTCAAACAAAGAAATGAAAAACTGCATCTGCGTTATAGTTCGACAAACATTGCCGGTCGCACAAAAGTGCGGCCATCATTGACATCGGTGCCACGGTGTATGATCTGCCCGTTAGTGTCAACATAGGCGGCGTGGCTGTTGGTGTGACCAAGAGTGCGAAGCCACCATCTGCAGGAGCCTGAAGGCGCGAATATAAGACTGCTCTTTGCCTCGTCCGTCGGATGGGCACAGCGCTGTTCATTACCGTTGAAATACTTTTCAGCCTCCGGAATACTGAGACAGAAAACACGATCATCGGTTGGATCGTCATATTCAACGCCTTGGTTGTTTGGATTACGGTTCGCAACGGTAAGTATCCTATTGCGTTCATCCACGGTAAAGAATGTGGAAAGGAACTTGTTGTTGAGCCAATGTCGGAGAGTGCACTCCTCCCAACTCGTGCCGACAAGCCACTTCTCGTTGTATTTTTCGAGAATGATTGCCTGTTCTGAGATAAGCAGAACCCGGTGCGCTTCTATCCACAATACAAGCCACCGGAAGCGCCCGAATTGCATGGTGTCGCCTACTTTGAGAGACGGCAGACAGACTGCTTCGGGAGAAGCCGGGATAGTTCCGCTGCAATTGCCGGTCTGATCTTTGCATTCGCTGAGCGCGTCAGTGAGCTTGGAGTAAAACTCTTTTGGTTCACAGCTCAACGGAAGATATTGCTTGGAGCGAGGCAAATGATACGCCACAGCAGAAGGAAGCTCCGCCCCCTCGTCAATTACGATTTGGATGATGGGTTTCTTGAAGGATATTGCGTGAACAGCCTCCTTTTCCACATCATCGGAACGAACGGAGCTTTCAGAAACAAAAAGTACAAAAGCGCTGCAGTTCTTGATTCGGTCATATAGAACCCCGCCGTAATCGGACACAAGCGGAATTCCTTCGTCGTACCAGATATTGTATCCCTGCTGAATAAGCTGCTCTATCACCGTGTAAACAACCTTGCTGTCTTTGTGAGAATAGCTTACAAATGCGTATCGCCCGTTTCCACTGTATGCCGGAGCTCTGCTGCTCATGAGATACCCTCCATGTGCTTTGTTGTGATCGTATTTCCAATTATAAATGAATCGGCAGTTGATTTCAACTTATAATTATAGCAGCAACGCTGTTGCGGTTGCCGAGGCTGTAAGGTGAGCGGTGCTTTGGGTTTATTCGGCTGCTAACGCAAAAACAGACACATCATTTTGGCGTACGCCGGGTGATGTGTCTGTTGGTTGTTTATTGTATTCCGGAATAAGAGTGCCTTTTACCTCATGGTATATGTATAATCGTTGCCGCTGATTCTGATGTTCAGGACGATGCTCTCGGAACCTTGACCGACGACCTCGGGAACCTCAAAGAGATAGTGCACATACTCAGTGGACAGCGGGTTAATGGAGGTTATGTTGGAGTATGTAAAATCTCCGCGATTATCTTCTTCAATACAGGAGAAGCCGGCGTATTCATACTTGTCGTCGTAGGTAAGCTTTGCGGATACGACCTCGTCAGCGCCGATAGCGTTTGTGGTCAGGTTTTTGTAGGCGACACAGAGGTCTACATAAAGCTTTGCGTCACCGGCTTCATAATAGCTGTAGAAGGATGCCGGAGAGGGAGGATAGACAATTTTTGTTATGTTAGAAAAGTCAATGTAGAATTCACAGATATTGTCGATTGCGATTACCTGATCGTCCGAAAGAGCCACAGGAGCTGGTGCTTCGGTCACAGGTGTGCTTTCGTCTTCGGATTCAGTATTGGTGTCAGTGACGATTTTGTCGGTGGAATTTGCCTCATCTTCCGACGGAGAGGAGAAAGCGTTATTAATGGCGTCGACCATCGCGTCGTACTGCGAGGCAGCCTTTGCGTTGGCTGCCGCAGAGGAAGCCGCAATGATCAGACCAACAAGCAGTGCGGCTGATGTAATTATCATAGCGCGCTTGGATACTTTGCTTTCAAAGCTGAGATAGAAATTTTTGATTTTGTCAAGTAAGTTTTTCATAATGCTGTTGTCCTTTCGTTACTTTGTGATTTTTTGCAACGGGATAATGAAAAAAATGCATAAAAGTATTGCTATTAAATATTATAATATCAACACATTGTGTTTGTCAATATTGCTTTTAGCTAAACTAATAGTAAAGGCGGTGTTGATGTGCGAGAAAAGAAACAGATTAATATAGAGATAGGAGAAAGAGTCCGAGAGGCTCGTGAAAGGAAGAAAATTACACAGGAGATGCTTGCGGAGAGGATAGAAGTTTCTCCACAGTATATTTCTGACCTTGAGCGCGGTGTGGTAGGAATTTCAATTCCAACGCTCAAACGCTTATGCGTTTCGCTCGGTATAACCAGCGACCAGATATTATTTGCCAGACAGTCGGAGGATGAAGTGAGTGCACTTGCGGAAAAGTGCGCCCGACTTTCTCCAAAGCACCTGAAGCTGCTATCAGACATAGTTGACAGCTATGTTGATGCGGTGACAGACAAATAAACTCTGCGTACAAAGGTCATTCTGACTGTTTCGGTAATAAGGTCTTTGTGCGCTTATAAAAAATGATTTCAGCAAAGCTTATTACTGTTATTTATTTGGAAAACTAAAAAACAACGAGGATTGCGGCCCGTTGGGGCGCTTTCCTCGTTGTTTTTTTGGTAGGGTAATAGGCTCTTTCTTGATGGAGCTGGCCACTCATCAGTTATTGCCAACAATCTCCATTACCTCGTCGAGGGAAATGCCGGTTTTCTCAGCGATCTCCTCGGGGCTCAGAAACATATTCCCGATGACCTGCTCGTATTTGACTGCGTCAATTCCGTCAATGGTCAGTGTGGCTCCGTCGTAGCTGTAGTGGTTATACGCCTTGACCCAATTATCAACGCATTCGGTATCAGCCTCAAATAGTACATCGGAGAATTTCTCCGCGATATTCCTGAACAGTGGCATGAGATAGGTCAGGCCCTGATCGGAATAGCCCATCTGCGTTCCGTATACCGAGGAGGCGATGGAACAGCCCGCGTCCTCGGTGGAATCAAACTCCACAGCAACACCGTTCTCGGTATCGTCGATCCGGCACAGCGTTTCGCGCATCAGCTCGTCCAGACGAGCGCGATAGACTTCTTTGCTCTCTCTGCTGTATTCCGCGTTGGTGTTTGGAAAAGCTGTGCTCAGATAATGCTCTCTGATGAGCTCCCACATGCCTGCCTTGAGCGCTTCTTTTTTTGTATTATCGCAGATAAAATTGATTATACTCATTTTTTCATCCTTTCATCCGGCTGGAGTGACCGACCCTTATTATAACGCGTATGTGAGAATATAGCAATATAAGGCGATAGTTGCCGGAGGGCGGTCAAATATTAATTGACGCGGGATGGTGTTTGTTGTATAATCAGTATGAATACTGATGTATAAGAATGGTGGTTGTAGTTTATGAAACGAAATTGCAAGAAAATTATCGTTGCCGCCGCGCTGGTTCTTTCGCTGCTGCTCTGCTCCGGAATGAACGTCTTTGCCGCCGGCAGCCTGAGCGACGCTATCGGAGACATCCGAGAGCAGATCGGCAATGTCTTCAGCGTTTCCGTCAGCACCAAGCTCTATTCTCACAATGATTTCGACCGCGAGGTGGCCATCAGCGCCGCCTTCAACACCAAGGATGCCGGCACGGAATTTGCCCTGCTGGACACCCGTATTCAGAACGCCGGCCTGACCGAGGGCTCCTACCTTTACAGCGCCGGAAACGACAAATACATATTCACTCTGAGCCACGGCAGCCAGGAGGATCTGGTGGCCTTCACTCAGCTTCTTTTCCCCGGCAGCTCCCTTTCTCTGGAGGCTGACGAGGCCAACATCGATGCCTTCCGCGACTCCTACAGAATCAACGAGTCGCTGGATTTCTCCGCCATGTGCGACCAGTTTGACGCCGACTGCAAGCGCGAATGCGTTTACAGCAGCTTCACCGGCGTTCTCAACGACGGCGGCGGCACCGTTGACGGCAATACCCTCACCATTGCCGACAGCACCTACTCCGACGCCTCCGCTCCGGTAAGCGTCGAGTTTACCAAGGACATACAGTACACTGTCGAGAACATCTCCGTGGCCACCGATGTCACCTCCACCAATGTGGTCAATGTGGCAGTGGTTCTGGACTTTGCCAACATCGACGGCTACGCCGTGGGTGAATCGGCCAGCGCCCATTTCATCGACTATGTGTCCGCCCACGAAGAAAGTCCCTATAACCACTACAAGCTCAAGTTTGAGACCCACGAGGGCGTCACCTCCGCTTCCGCCTCCGCTGACGGCAGCGAGAGCGAGATGATCACCGACCACCGTCTGGTCATGCGCGTTGAGGGCAAGCCCGACGAGGTCTCCGCCGTCATCGCCAACGTCTTCGGCGAGGGCAACACCATGGAGCTTTCCTCCGGCTCGGTAAAGGAGAGCTTCCTCTTCAACCGCAACTCCATCACCCACACCGTCGACCTGACTCAGCTCTGCAAGGACGCCGGCTGTGATGCTTCTCAGGTTGCCTACTCCTTCTCCGGCGCTCTCGGCTCTCAGGTTCTTGACCTCAGCGTCGCCGGCACCGAATGCGACATCAACGAAAACAGCGCCTCCGGCACCGCCGACAGCGCCGTATTCACCGCTACCATCGACTACCGCGTGCTCAATATCGGTTCGCTCATAATCGCCATTCTGGGCGGCGCCGCCGGTCTCTGCCTGCTGGCCTTCATCTTTAAGCTGCTCCGCAAGAGAGGCGGCAAGAAGCGCGCTGTCAAGCGTGACGATGTTCGCTACGAGGCTGTCAAGTCGGTGGCTCTGGCTCTGGTTCCCGAGCCCGACCGCACCAGCAATGCCATCGAGGTTCCCAGCGAGCTGCTCAACCGTCCCACCGTTATCATCAAGCCCAAGTCGGACGACGGTCTGGATGACGACGATGACGATCCCGAGGGCGTGGTGCTCTTCTCTATGATCCTGCGCATCCTTCTGATGGTTCAGATGGTGCTCTTCTTCTTCCCGTACTTCAATGTGTCCAAGAGCGGCCTGCTGGACAGCGTGGACACAGTTACCGGCCTTGACCTTTTCCTCGGCTTCAAGATCGGCGATGTGCAGATTGCGCCCAACTATTTCTCTGTCATCCTTTTCGCCCTGCCGCTGGTTATGCTCATGTGCCTGCTGGCCCGCAAGATGCTGCCCAAGCTGGCTCTTCCCGTGGCCATCTCCGCCTGTTCCGTGTTCTGCATCTTCTATCTGCTTAACCTGAACAGCACCATTTACGACACTCTTTCCACCGCCATCAACGCCGCGGCCAGCAGCGGTTCCTTCATCAGCCAGCCCGAATCCCAGCTCGGCTATGACTACACCATGGTCATCTACCTCATGCTTGCCATCGGCGGTATCGTGCTTCTGTTCTCCAACATCATGGCTCAGATCGCCCAGCGCCGCATCAAGCAGGACGAGGCCATGCGCAGATTCGAGAAATGATCCACCCGCGACTACACACAAGGAGTTTTACCAGAATGAGCAAACGGTTTTTCGCGATTCTTCTTTCGTTAGCGATGCTTTTCTGCGCCGCCGGCTGCAACGAGGCCACCTCGGCCCGGGACGCCGTTACAAGATTTGAATCGGCGATGAACGAAAATGACTACCGCACCGCCTTTGCCTATGTCGCCGATTACGACGGCTTCGGCTTTGACGGTGACGATGACGCCGAGCGGCTGATAAACGCCGTAGCATCTTCTCTGCGGATCAATGTTATCAACGAGACCGGCTCGGCCACCAACGCCATGCTGGAAACCGACATAACCACCATCGACCTGCGCGAGGTCTACTGCGACGCCGCCGCGGCGGTTATTCCCCAGTACTACAACGCGGCTCTGGCCGGCGAGGAGATTTCCGCCAACGACATCAGCAGCCGCATGATGCAGGAGGTCATGGCGATCTCCGAAAGCGGAGCCGCTCCCACCGTCACTACACGCGTCACCCTTACCCTGACCACCAACAGCGATGGCAAGTGGGTCATCCGCATGGATATCACCGCCCACAACGCCCTCACCGGCTACCTTGACGAGGCAAACAACCTCATCACCACCGGCACCATCGTGCAGGCCATCAATGGTGAGACCGACTTCCTCTCCGGCAATATCACCCAGCAGGATCAGCCCTTCGCGTCCGGCTCGGATGTATCCGGAGGAGATATCTCGGGTGCCCAGTAATCAAAGGCAACACCGCACAATTCCCGTTTTAGAACTTAAGCACGATCTTGCTTGCATCTTTTCCGCCATACTTTACAAAAATGCTCGCCCATTTGAAGCGCTTGCGATTCAAATGTTTACATCAGAGTATTGCCTCCGCTTTTTGTTGCGTCTGACGAAAAATCTGACTGCGCAATATCGCACTTAGAATTATGCGGTATTGCCCAAAAGATATGACCAATGCCCCGACCATCGGCTGACTCCGACTGTCGGGGCATTCATTTTCTGTATCAAGGAGACATCCTCATGGCCACATGGATAACTCACCTGCGGGTGGCCGACGCGCTGCTCGACCGCCTCAGCGTACACAGCGAAAACTTTGTTGCCGGCAGCGTGGCGCCCGACTGCGGCCTTCCCGACGGGAACGGCTTTTACAGCTACAGCCCGCCCAAAACCGTCACTCACTTCAGCGACCGATTCGACAGCCCGATCCAGTGCGAGCGCTTCTGGGAGGAGTACGGCGCCGGAGAGACCGACCCGGCCCGCGTATCCTTTTATCTGGGCTACTACGCCCATCTTGTCACGGATAGCCACTGGCTGGACACCGTCTATGCCGGCGAAAAGGAGCGATTTTCCGAGCTGTACAACAGAGATGTCATCGCCTTCCGCAATGCGGTGAGAGCCGACTGGTACGCGCTTGACCTCCTTTTTGTGGCAGACAATCCCGAATTTCGCGCGTGGCGAATTTTCCGGGAGCTGAACAGCTTCGAGAATACCTTTCTCCCGTATTTCCGCCCGGACAGCATCGCCGTACGCACCGCCGAAATGACCGAGCACTACAGCAGGCCGGCCGACAGAGACTATCCCTTCGTCTACCTGACCCAGCCGGAGCTGGAGAGCTTTGTAAACTCCGCCGCCCGGCTTGTTCTGACAAAGATAGGCGCCCTCGGCACCGCCGGAGTTATCCCTTCTTCCTGACGGTGTAGCTGGCCGCGGTGAAAACATTGTCGCCCACGGTGAATTTCCTCTCGGTTATTCTGCGGGCAAGGCGTGTGGCGGTGATAAACTCCTTTGTCACGTTGACAAGATACTGCGCGTCTCCCTGCTCGACAAGGTAATAGGCCGAGCTGTCTCTCACCTTGTCCGCAACGCTGAAAACTCCGGGAGAGGCGACAAGATCCAGTATCCATTCGGCCCTTGATAGCTTTCTTTTCCGGATAAGAGGCCGTATCGTGTCGGCGCCAGAAAATCTTGCCGCGACCGCCGCGTCCTCACGGCCGTGATATCCCGCTCCGGAATAATCGTCGAGGCAGATTGGCTCTCTTATTTCAGATAGGCTTTTCTCCTCCTGATCGTCCAGCAGATAATCCACGCTGACATTCAGCAGTTTTGCCAGCGCCCTGAGATTCTCAATATCGGGCAAGCCCTTATCAGTCTCCCACTTGGCCACCGCCGGGCGGGAGACGCTTATTTTTTCCGCCAGCTGTCCCTGAGTCAGACCTGCCTGCTTTCTTGCTTCTCTGATTTTTTCACCCAGTGTCATCCGAGTATCCTCCATAGAATAGCGTCGGCCTTTTCCGGCCGCGATTTCATCCTATACCGCCGCCGCTCAAAAGGCAAGAAACTG
Organism: Acutalibacteraceae bacterium; assembly: GCA_045538015.1. Taxonomy (GTDB): domain Bacteria; phylum Bacillota; class Clostridia; order Oscillospirales; family Acutalibacteraceae; genus SIG598. The sequence goes on from JAZSQO010000179.1 coordinate 8,501, forward strand.
CCGCGAACATCAGTGTTACTCTGCGTAACACCGCACAGTTATGCGATTTTTGGCTATGCTGATTATAGCACAGGGAGTCTGTTTTGTCACCTGTCCTTCCCTTGCTGAATAGTATGTCAGCGAGGATGTGTTATCCGAACAACAGAAAGGAGTGAACAAAATGCCCCAGACTATAACAAATCAGGCTCGCGTCAGCTATCAGTTCAACGACCGGGTCGGCTCGGCTCTTTCCAACATCGCCACCGCGGTGCTCAACGATCCGCTGTCCGCCGCGAAGAATTCCGTTGAATCGGAGTATCGGCCCGGCGACACCGTGACCTTCGCTATTTCCTTTGTCAACTCCGGTGCCGCCCTGACCAATGTGACCGTCACCGACGACCTTGGTACCTACGCCATCGGCACCGGCGAGGAGACTCCTCTTACCTTCGTCTCGCCCGCACTGCTGTATATCAACGGCGTTTATTCGGGTAATCCCGTCGCCGCGGTCTCCGGCGACAGCGTGGTGTTCACCGTTCCCTCAGTTCCCGCCGGAGCCAACGCGGTCATCGTTTATAATGCCCTTGTGAACGACGCCGCTCCCCTCGCGGTAGGTTCTCAGATCACCAACACCGCCACCATCAGCGCCGACGGCCTGACCGTCGATGCCACCGCCTCCAACACCATCACCGCCGAGGAATACGCCGACATCCGTATCACCAAGGCCATGACTCCGACCGGAGTTGTGGACGGCTCCCAGATCACCTACGACTTCACTGTCTACAACTACGGCAACACTGAGGCGACCGGCATCGTCCTGACCGACCGGTTCGATCCGGCTCCCACCGGCATCACCGTGTTCATCAACGGCGACGTGGTGGATCCCGCCGATTACACCTATGCCGGCGGCCTGCTGACTCTGCCCGCAGGCTCTGGAACAGAGCTTTCCCTGCCCGCCGCGACCCTCATTCAGGATCCCGTCACCGGGGAGATCACCGTTGTGCCCTCCACTCTTGATATCACCGTGACCGGCACCCTTTGATGGCTGTGAGAATTTAGGGCAACACCGCACAATTCCCGTTTTAGAACTTAAGCACGATCTTGCTTGCATCTTTTCCGTCATACTTCACAAAAATGCTCACCAATACACAAAGTATTGGTTCCGCTTTTTGTATCGTCTGACAAAAAATCTGACTGC
>JAZSQO010000025.1:0-25214 GCA_045538015.1 Acutalibacteraceae bacterium
GCAGTCAGATTTTTTGTCAGACGATACAAAAAGCGGAACCAATACTTTGTGTATTGGTGAGCATTTTTGTGAAGTATGACGAAAAAGATGCAAGCAAGATCGTGCTTAAGTTCTAAAACGGGAATTGTGCGGTGTTGCCTTTATTTTTCCGCACACGGCTTTAAGCCCCGGTTTTCACCGGAGCGGGGTGTGTGATTGTTCAGTTTTATTCCTCGCCGGAGTCGTCGGAGCGGTGCTTTTCCAGATAGTCGCGCATACGCACGGCGTCCTCCACCTCCAGCTCCCGGGTGCCGCCGAGGGACTCAAGGTGGTGGCGGAACTCATGGAAGATGGTGGAGCGGATGCGCTCCTTCATGACCTCGTCGGAGCAGTGGCCGTACACCCGGTCAAGGGAGCCGTAATAGATGACGATGTGGCGTCCCATCATGTGGGAGCGGCAGTATTCGCCCATGATATACAGCGGCGCTTCCGGGACGCTTTTGGGATGGAGCTTGGCCCGCGTCTGCAGGATTATGCCGCCGTTGAGCTTGCGGAAAAACTCCTGAGGAATCTCGTCGGCCACCTCATCGGCAAGCTCGCTGAAGCGTTCAAGGGTCATTGTGATGCCTTTCGGATTATCCCCGATTTTTATATTGCCAGAGGGATAATGTGTGATATATAATGAATATGATGCATAAGGCAATGAATGCCTTTGTAATGCTATTTTATCCCACAATCGGAAATTCGTCAACCGAAGGGGAATATAATTTTCTGTCGTAAAATCGAGGAGGATATTATCATGGATGCTCCGCGTCTCATCGTCCGCCCGGCAGCTGTCAGCGATGCCGCCGCCATTCTGGATGTATACCGCAATTTCATTCTCAACACCACCGTCACCTTCGAGGAGGAGGTGCCCGGCATTGACCAGTACCGCGAGCGCATGAACGGTATCATGGCCGAATATCCCTTCCTTGTGTGCGAGGACGGAGGCCGCGTTGCCGGCTTTGCCTACGCCCACCGCCACCAGTCCCGCTCCGCCTACCGCTACGGCGCCGAGCTTTCCATCTATCTGCGTCCGCACTACACCAACCTCGGCATCGGCCGCGCCATGAGCGAGGCCATTGCCCAGCTGCTCCGTATGCAGGGCATTCAGACTCTCTACTCCGCCGTGAGCGTGCCCAACGCCGCCAGCGAGGCACTCCACGATTCCATGGGCTTTACCCGTGTCGGTCTCTGGAAGAACACCGGCTACAAAAAGGGCCGCTGGCTGGACATCGCCTGGTATGAGCTTCCCTTGGGAGATTACCCGGAGCAGCCCTCCCCGCTGCTCACCTTCGGCCAGCTCGACCCGGCTCAGGTGGCCGGCGTGATGAAGGCCGCCACCGCCCGCATAAACGAAGGCGCGGAGCAGTGAGGTAAAAAGATGAATATGACAATCCGCACAATGAAAGAATCGGATATTCCCGCCTGCGCGGAACTGCTGCGCGCCGTTTACAACAACGAGCTGTGGCAGTGCCGCTGGAGCGAACAGTGCGCGCAAAACTATCTGACCGACTATTTTGACGCGGCCAAATTCATAGGTTATGTCATTGAGAACGAGGACGGTGTTTTCGGCGCGGTGTTTGCCCACGAGAAGATATGGTGGAACAACAGCGAGGTTTTTATCGACGAGATGTTCATCCGCCCCGATATGCAGGGCAAGGGACACGGCAGCGCTCTGCTGGCCCGAATGGAGGAATATGTAAAGGAAAAAGGCCTTGCCGGCTTTACCCTTTCGACCAACCGCTTCGCCCCCGCTCCCGGCTTTTACAAAAAGAACGGCTTTGTAAACTGCGAGCACATCCTCTTTATGGCAAAGGAGTGCTGACACAGTCAAAAGCAAAACAGCCCGTCCGGACATTCAGGTCACGGACGGGCTGTTTTTTCTCAGAATTTCTCTCCCAGCCGATAGGCGGTTTCCAGATGCACCGGCAGCAGCTTTTCCCGGGTCGCCTCGTCCCAGTGGGTGATGCCGTCGAGGATGACCATGGTCTTTTCCTTTGCCCGGTCGCGGATGCGGTCGCCCAGCATGACGGTCTCCATGGCCGCCCGCTCACCGGTCTCCTCGAGGGAATCCATGGTCTTGCCGGCGCAGGCGATGCACAGCACCTTTTCCAGCTTCTTCATGGTGGGTTCTGGAGTGTAGGCGTAGCCGCTTGTCCACACCCGGTCAAACCAGCCCACCAATTTTGCCGGAGCCTCCGTCCAGAACACGGGGTAGATGAACACAATGGCGTCGCTGGCCTCGATTTTGCTTTGCTCGGCGGCCACATCGTCGGCCACCGGGATATCAGATCGGTAGTAGGTCTCCCGCCGATACTCCTCCGGGGTCATATCGGTGCGGAAATCCATGTCGTACAAATCGGAGAGGATGTATTCATGTCCCGCCGCCTCAAGGCCGCGCAGAAATTCCCGGCACACTCCGCCGGTGAAGCTGTCCTTGTCCGGGTGGCAGAAGACCGTAAAGACTTTCATGTATTTTCCTCCTTATCGAAAAGCACCGAGGGTCAGTCTCTGACCCTTGGCTTCCATTTCGGCATTGTTTTTTTCTTCTCCCGCAGCTCCCGGAAAAACTCACTGAGCACTCCGGCGCACTCCTCCTCGAGGCAGCCGGACACCAGCTCGGGGCGGTGATTGTAGGGCAGGTCAAAGAGATTGAACACGCTGCCGCAGGAGCCGGCCTTGTGGTCGGCGGCTCCGAACACCACCCGACGCAGGCGGGAATTGATTATCGCTCCGGCACACATGGGGCAGGGTTCGAGGGTCACATACAGCTCGCACTGCCACAGCCGCCAGCCGCCCAGCGCCTCGCAGGCGCCGTTTATGGCCTCGATCTCAGCGTGGGCAAGGGCGTTTTTGCCCGTTTCCCGGTGGTTGCGCCCCACCGAGATCACCCGGTCGCCCATGACGCAAACCGCGCCCACCGGAGTTTCTCCTTCGGCGGCGGCCAGACGGGCCTGCTCAAGAGCAAGGCGCATGAAGTCCTCGTCCCGCCGGTCAAAAGCGGGATTATTCTCGCCGTGCTCAGCCATTTATCACTTCGCTGGCGTAGGTGGGCAGGCTCTCCAGCGGGATGAGCTGGATGACCGAGAACAGCACGCAGATGATGATAAGCACCAGCACCGGCATACGCATCACGGACATCTTCACCTTCTCACCCAGAGTGAGGCAGGGATCGCTCTTTTTGAGCACGAACATCTCCGGGAAGCGCTGCAGCATGGTGCGCGCCGACAGCACAGCCACCACGAGGATAACCACGGTCAGCAGGCAGTCAATATAATGTATATTGTTGACGCTGCCCTCGAGAGCGAAGCCCAGCTGGGTGATGGCAACAAACAGCACACGCTCAGCCAGACGAGCCGCGACGGCGGGGATCATGGAGCCGGAGTAGATGACCAGATAGCCCAGCAGCATACAGGAGATAAAGGAACCCAGCATCTCCACGAAGTTGGTGGTGGTCAGGGCGAAGAACAGCGAGCTTATCAGCAGAGCGTAGCTGTCGCCTCCGCGGCGGCGGAGCACCTGCAGGATAACGCCGTTGAACACGAAGGTTTCGATCAGCGCCGGGATGATGCCCAGACACAGCACGGTCAGGATGATCTCAAAGGCAGTGGAGCCGAGGGAGATGGCGCCGAAGCTGTAAAAGGCTCCGCGAACCGAGGTCAGGTCGCTGCCGGCAGTGTGGTCAAGGTCGAGGGCTCTGTTGACATAATTTACAAGACAGCCGTCCAGCGCGAGGGTTCCCAGACCGACCCAGAACATGGGCATGAACTCGCCCTTTCTCAGCTTGTGCAGCGGAACCATCTCGTGAACCGGCAGCTTGTGGGCAAAAACGTAGATAACAAAGGGCACGGCAAGGCCGAGCAGCATCATCGACGCCTGAAGAATGGCCATATTCTGCGGTTTTGTGACGAAGTTATCCACGTCGGACAGCCGGAAGCCCACCGCGTTGCCGCTGTAGGAGAACACGGCGAACACCGCCACCACCACAAAGCTGATGACAAGGCTCAGCACGGTGAACAGCGTCAGGGTGAAGCCTACCTGACTGACCTCCTGTTTTATGTTGCGTGAAATGGAGATGCGAGCCTTTTCCAGAACGGCAGAGGAGCGGTCGTTGGCGGCGGCGTTTTCGGTCAGGGTGTACAGCGCTCGGGTAGCCATATCCTTACGCTGGGAGGCACCCTTGTTGACCGCCTCGTAGGCGCCGAACTTACCGGTGACGTCCTCGGAAATGGTGGAATACTGGCGGCCGGCCACGGTGGTGGTGTTGGCAGGAACGCCGCCCGAACGGGAATTGCGCAGCGCCGCCTCCAGCACCACATAAAGGTCGGGTGTTGTGGAGGGATCGATGCCCAGCTCGGTGCACAGGATGGCTTCGATCTCGTATTCTTCCATCCACGGGCTGTCGGCGCGCATCTGTTCTATGCGCGAACGGATCACTTCCGGAGTTGCCTGAATATTGTTGTTCATAAAAATTTTCTCCGCTGATTTATGCGATTTTTGTGCGATTTTTGGGGCTGTTTCCTGCCCGAAGGAACCGCAAATTTTCAAATTTGTGAAAAAAAAGGTTGACAATTCAAAAAGCATCTACTATAATGGTGTAGCTGCTCAAGAGAAGCAAAAACGCCGGTATAGCTCAGTTGGCTAGAGCATGCGGTTCATACCCGCAGTGTCGTTGGTTCGAATCCGACTACCGGTACCATGGGAGCGGCGCCTCAACGGCGTTGCTCCTCTTTTTATGGCCCGGTGGTCAAGAGGCCTAAGACTCCGCCCTTTCACGGCGGCAACACGGGTTCGAATCCCGTCCGGGTCACCAACCGCGTATCCGATCTTCGGATGCGCGGTTTTTCTTTGTCCCGTTTTTTTCGCGGCGCCCGGCTGGTCATTCAGCATCGGGCGCCGCTTCTTTGTTCAATATTAGCTTACCAGTCCTGCCAGAAGAACTGCACCCAGTAGGGCAATCCGTCGGGGCCTATGCCGTAGGCCACGCTCAGCCGCTCGAAGCTGGCGTCAAGGATGTTGTCCCGGTGGGTGGGTGAGTTCATCCACGCGGTGACGACCGACTCGGGAGAGGTCTGGCCGCAGGCGAGGTTTTCGCCCACGCGGTAGTAGTCCAGTCCGACCTCGCCGGCAACGGTCTCAAAGCGCTGGCCGTTGGGACGGGTGTGGCTGAAGTAGTTCTGAGCCTCTCTCAGACGCACAGCCGCCGCCTGATCCATCAGGCTGGTGCCCTTCTCCAGATCGGGCAGGCCGTACATCCGGCGCTGCTCGTTGGTCAGGCGAAGCACCTCATCGGTAAAGTCGGTGACTACGACCTTACAGTAGCACACATCGCCGCTCAGGCTGATGCCCTGAATCCAGCCCACGCCGGTGGAAAGGCCGGTAATGAGAGCTGTGGTGTCATCGGCCGAGCTGACCGACACGATGGAGGGATCCTTACTGGAAAAATACACGCGCTTCTGACCGCCGATGGGGATTCTGACCTGATTGGTCACACTCTGGCCGGCATACATCTTGATCTCGGAAACGCTGAAGGAGACGCTGCCGGTGTTGTAGTAGGCCGTGGTGGTCGTTGTGGTGGTTCGGGTCGTGGTGGTTGTGCGGGTAGTGGTGGTCATACGGGTGGTGGTTGTGCGGGTAGTGGGCGCGGTGGTCCACTGAGTTGTGGGAATCCACTGGGCGGTGGTGGTCACCGTCGCCGTAGTGATCACAGTGGTTGTTGTGGTGGTCGAGGTCGTGGGAACAGTGGTGGTTTCCGTTTCCGAAGGAATCGTTGTCCCGGTCTCGGTGGCCGAGGGATCGGACACATCGGAGGATGTGGGATCAGTCACATCTGAGCCGGTGGTCCCGGTGCTCTCGGTGGTGGCGGGGGAGGCCGCGTCGTTTGGGCCTCCCTGATTCTCCGCCGTGTTGCCGCCGTCGTCCTCCACGATGCTCACCTCAGGAAGCCTGGAGAAGCCCGACTCGGCAAAGCCCGGCAGTTCCACTACGGTTGAAGCCGCGGCCTCGTTGGCCATAAAGTCGATGCCCTGCAGGAAGCACAGCAGCAGCGCCGACATTATGATGAAGTACATTATCTTTTTGGATGAAAACATAGCGGCCTCCTTTCAGCCGGTCAGTTCTTTATGGTGATCTCTCCGTCCACCCAGTTGCCCGAGTATACATCGCCGTTGGTGCGGGTGAGGGTGCCCTGACCGTGCATCTTGTCGTTCGCCCACTGGCCGACATAGACATCGCCGTCAGCCCAGTAGTAGGTGCCCTGACCCTGACGCTTGCCGTTGACCCAGTAGCCGTCGTATTTGTCGCCGGGAGTCTTGCTGCCGACGCCCCATGTGTAAACGCCCTTGCCGTTGATGGCGTCGCTGTTCCATTCGCCGGTGTAGACGCTGCCGTTGGTGTAGTTCATGGTGCCCTGACCGCTGCGGTAGCCGTTTGACCATCCGCCGTCGTAGACACCGCCGTCTTCGTAGGTCATCTTGCCGGTGGAGCCCATCTGGTCGTTGACCCACTGGCCGTCAAAGGTGCAGTTCTTGTAGTGCGGTTTTTCGGTGTTTTCCTCGCTCCAGGTCATCTTTCCCTGACCGTTGCGCAGGCCGCCGCTCCACTCGCCGGTGTAGAAGCTGCCGTCGAGGTAGTTCATGGTGCCCTGACCATTGCGCTCGCCCGACGCCCAGCTGCCCTTGTAGGAGCTGCCGTCGGCATAGGTCATGGTGCCGCTGCCGCTGAATTTGTCCGCGGCCCAGCCGCCGATGTAGGAACTGCCGTCGGTAAAGGTCATGGTTCCCTGACCCTCGCGCAGGTTCTTGGCCCACCCGCCGGTGTAGACAGTGCCGTCGGTGTAGTTCATGGTGCCGTCGCCGCTGCGCTCGTTGGCCAGCCACTGGCCGGAGTAGGCGCTGCCGTCGGAATAGGTCATGGTGCCCTGACCGCTGTACTGGTCGGCCTTCCATGTGCCCACATAGCGGCCTCCGTTGACGTAGGACATAATGCCCTCGCCGTCTCTGCGGTCGTCTTCCCAGCTGCCGGAGTAGGTGCTGCCGTCGGCGTAGGTCATGGTGCCCTCGCCGCACAGCTTACCCTCGCTCCACGCGCCGGAGTAGGCGCTGCCGTCGGCGTATTTCATGTCGCCCTGACCATGGGGATCGCCGTTGGCCCAGTTGCCGTCGTAGACACTGCCGTCGGCGTATGTCATGGTGCCTTCGCCGTCCATTTTGCCTACGTTCCAGTTGCCGTCGTAGGTGCCGTATTCATCCGATTCCCAGATGCCGGCGTCCTGAGGCATATTGTTGAGCCAGCCTCCGCTGTAGGTTCCTTCGTAGTCGGTATTGTTGATGGTGAGCGAAAACTCCTCGTCCTCTACCTCGCGATAGACATCGGAGGGAACAAAGGCTCCGCTCAGCCAGAGAACAAGCACGATGCCGCCGCACAGCAGCAGGGTGCCCAGAGCCGCAAGAGCCGTTACAAGCCCCTTGGCCGACTTCTTTTTCTTTGTGATTCCCGCCATGGGATCAACAGTCTGGGAGGAGCTGCGCACCGGCATGGGCGCGTAGTCGGGAGCGTAGTAATAGGAAGGATTGTTGGGAACGACATCCTGCTGGCTGAAGAAGGCGGGATTGATGTATTCCTGCTGGCGGCCGTCGGAAAGGCTGCTGAGCTTGCGCTTGGGCTCCGGCTTTTCCTTCTTTTCCTTTTCGGCGTTCTCCGCCGCCTTCTTTTCTTCTTCGGCCTTTTCCTTCTCCTTGGCCGCGGCCTCGGCTGCCTGCTGGGCCGCTGCCTGCTGGGCCGCCGCCTGCTGAGCGGCTGCCTGCTGGGCTGCCGCCTGCTGGATGGCGGCCTGCTGAGCCGCTGCCTGCTGGATGGCTGCCTGCTGGACTGCCATCTGCTCGGCGGCGTCCACGGGACGCTGGATGCTCACCGCCGGCTGAACCACCACGCCCTGAGGAGTGATGACTCCCTGCTGAGGAGGCATTCCGGGCTGCTGGATTATGACCGCGGCTCCGGCGCCATACAGCGCGGCGGCGTCGGCGGCGTTCTGGCCGGTATAATCCGGACGGCGGCGGGGCGCTCCGTAGGCGGGCGGTCTGCGGCGGCGGCGACGTGGACGGCGCATGGCCGACCGGCGATTCGCCTCTTCCTCCTCCAGCTCGTCCTCCACATCGTAGAGGTCGTCGTATTCGTCCTCTTCGGCGGCGTATTCCTCCTCCGGCTCCTCCGGGATCTCCTCCCGGACACGGCGGCGGGAGACCTGCTCGGCCTCTCTGGCCAGCGCGGCCTTGTGCTCGGCCCACTCCTGCTCGAAGTCGTGCTCCTCGTAGTCGTTCTGCTCGTAGGCCACGCGCTCGCGCTCCAGCTTCCACTCAAGGAAGGCGTCCTGCTCCTCCTCGGGCACTTTTACCGCCCGTGCCGCGGCCAGCGGCTTTTTCGCCGGCTCGCTTTTCCGGGCGGTGAATGCTCCCGGAACGGGAGTTTCCTCCGCGCTCTGGGAACCCTCGGGTATTCTCATATCATACAGATCGGGCATATTCCATCCTCCGATATCTATTTGTTCAGCCAAATATGCAATTCGCCATATTATAGCAGTATATGTTAATCATATTTTACACTGTTCAAACAAGAATTTCAATATAAATATACAATCTTTTGTAGCAATCTTCACTTAATCGGAGTGCTTTTTTAACTTCGCTGTGTAAATCCCTCTCCGGGCGGTTCCATCGTCAGCCGCCGGGTGGCGACGCGGTCGCAGAAGGCCCGGTCGTGCTCCACAAAAAGCATGGTGTGTCCGCCCTCCCGCAGCATTCGCTCGATCTGCATTCTGGAGAGCACGTCGATGTAGTTCAGCGGCTCGTCCCAGATGTAGAGATGAGCCTCGGTACACAGACTGCGGGCTATGAGCACCTTTTTGCGCTGACCGGCGCTGAAGTGCTCCATGTCCTTTTCAAACTGGGCCCGGCTGAAATCCAGCTTGCGCAGTATGGCGAGGAACAGGGTGATGTCCACTCCGCTCCTTTCGGCAAAGTCCTTCAGACTGCCCCTGAGCCATGAGGTGTCCTGCTCCACCGAGGAGATTATCAGCCCCGAGGCCAGCCGGAGGGAGCCGGTGTGCTCCAGCTTCTTTCCCCGTATCAGCTCAAGCAGACTGGATTTGCCGCAGCCGTTGGAGCCCTGCAGCGCCACCCGCTCGCCCCGGCTGATGTCTATGTCCAGATTTTCAAAGACCGGGCGGCCGTCATAGCTGATGCCTATGCCCTTTCCCTCCACCAGACACCGGGCGTGGTGGCTCAGAGGGCGCAGCCGGATCTCCTCCGAGCGCTCGATGTTCTTGAGCAGAGCGCTTTTCTCCTCCGCCGCCTTCTCCCGGCGGGCCTCCAGCTGCTTGGAGCGGGCCATCATCTTCCGGGATTTTTCGCCAAGATAGGCTCTCTTGTTCTTCATCGGCTCCGCCTTTACCGGCCCGTCGCCGATCTTGCTGCTCTCCGCCCTCTCCGACCAGTCGGCCGCTCGTCTGGCCGACTCCCGCAGGTGGGATATTTCCTTTTTCAGCCTTTCGTTCTGCCGCAGCTCAAATTCATCCCGGAGACGGCGGTTTTCCTCCCATGTGGAGAAATTACCCTTCCGCACCTCGATATCCGCACGGTTGATGGACAGCACATGGTCTATGCAGCCGTCAAGGAAGGCGCGGTCGTGGGACACCAGTATGAAGCCCTGCCGGCTCCGGAGCCAGTGGCTGACCAGCTCTCTGCCCCGGGCGTCCAGATTGTTGGTGGGCTCGTCGATGAGCATAAAGCCGTTTTCCCGCAGGAACAGCGCCGCCAGCTGGAGCTTGGTGCGCTCGCCCGGGCTCAGGGTGTTCCACGGTCTCCACAGCGCATCCTCCCCCACCTCCAGCAGGGAAAGCTCCCGGCGCACCCGCCACTCCTCGGCTCCCGAGGCGATGTCCAGAGCCACGGTGAGCGCCAGCTCCTCCTCGTCGGGAACCTCGCAGGGAAAATAGTGAAAATCCACCGACGAGGTGATGGAGCCGGAGTATTCGTACTGCCCGCAGAGCAGGCGCAGGAGAGTGGTCTTGCCCCGCCCGTTGCGGCCGATGAAGCCCAATCTCCAGTCGGTATCCAGACGAAAGGATACATCCTCAAAAATATTCTCAAAGCTGCCCTCGTAGCCGAAGGTCAGGCCGGACACATTGATCTGTGACATAAAGCATTCCGCCTTTCTTTTTCCGAAAATCAAAAGGCGCCCGCGCGGAGCTCACCGATCCCGCGCGGACGCTGTTCAGACTTTCCTCAGGCGGGCGCAGAGCACCCGCGAAAAGGCATAAAAACAGACGGCATCCCAAGGGCAGACATCGGCTGACAGACACGCGGAACACAGCGGGCACGCAGACGCCCCGCCGCAAATCGCGTTTTCGTGTTTGAGCAAACACGGTTATCTGTCAATCAACATTCCCTTTCGTACCGTCCTTTGTCAGATTTTCCGGGCACAAGCCCGACCGCCACCAGTATACGACGCTCCGGCGGCCTTGTCAACCTTTGGATATTTTTCCGCTTTATTCACAATTACATCATTGATTCTTGAAAGTTTTTATGGTAAATTATGATTGTGTTTTAATCTTTGACAGCATCGGAGGGCAGAAGCATGGAGGACATCAGAACCGTCACCGCCGAAACGACCGACGACAGCATCGCCCCGGAAATCGAGGCCGACGAGGTGCTCGACGCCGACATTCAGGCCCGCATAATCGAACTGCAGCTTCAGTACGAGGCCGAGTGGGAAGCCAACGAACGCATGACCGCCGAGGACGAGGAATACTCCCGGCAGGACGAGGAGGCCCGGCTGTGCCGGGAGCAGGCCATGGAGGTCATCCGCAATCGCAAGGCCCGCCAGACTCTGCTGACCTCCGGCTCCATCCGCAGCTGGCGGGACAGTATGTACGACAATTTTGTCCCACGCAAGGAGACCTTCTGGGAGAAGTGGGGCAACCGCGCCCTTATCGTGTTCTATGCCCTGCTGAGCCTCGGCTTTGTGATATCCACCATTATTTATCAGGAGACCACCCGCATGATGTGATTCACAGACCGTCAATATTACAGACCGTCAATATTTCGTTATTGAAAAAATCTCCGCAAACCGGTTGCATTTGGTAGATTCATTTGCTATAATGTCAGAAAATGCGCGGAAGGGAGAGAGCAGAATGCAGTCAGCTTGTGCAGCAGTGTCCGGACTGTCCGCTCTTTTCTCTTTTGTTTCCGTGCTTTCTATTATACTATTGTTTTTTTAACGGTTGTCCCCTCGGGACAGCTGTTTTTTTATGTAAGTCACCGCGCCCGGCGCGGAGAATACACATTATTTAGGAGGAAGAACAATGAGTAAGACAAACAAAGTCGCCATTGGCAACGAGCCCATTTATGACGCCCGTTCCCTTGGCAAAGGCAAAATGGTGGTTCTTGGCTTCCAGCACATGTTCGCCATGTTCGGCGCAACCGTCCTGGTTCCGATCCTCACCGGCCTGAGCATTTCCACTACCCTGCTTTTCGCCGGTCTGGGCACCCTGCTGTTCCATCTGGTCACCGGCGGTAAGGTTCCCGCATTCCTTGGTTCTTCGTTTGTTTTCCTTGGCGGATATGCTGCCGTCGCTCCCCTCGCCGGCAACGGCGATATGACCAACGCCCAGCTGCTGCCCTATGCCTGCCTTGGCGTCGCCTGCGCAGGTCTTGTATATCTGGTTCTTGCCGCTTTTATCAAAATCGTCGGCATTGAGCGCGTCATGAAGTTCTTCCCGCCCGTTGTTACCGGCCCGATCATCATCGCTATCGGTCTCAGCCTTGCCGGAAGCGCAGTTTCTAACTGCTCCACCAACTGGATCGTTGCTCTGGTTGCTCTGCTGGTCGTTATTATCTTTAACATCTGGGGTAAGGGCATGGCCAAGATCGTTCCCATCATCCTGGGTGTTGGCGCTGGCTATCTCGTGGCTCTCGGCCTGCATCTGGTCACTGTTTTCGCTCCCGATTTCGCTGCCCAGTATCCCGCCATCTTCACTGCCGGCGGCAATCCTCTGTTTGACTTCAGCGGCATCGGCAGCACCCTTTCCGAGATCGGCAAGGGCAACCTGTGGGGCAACCTTGTCGGCCTGCCCATCGAGCCCGAGCGCACCGTTCTGGCCGTTGACTGGAGCAACACCTCTCTGGTCGTCAGCTCCATCGCCGCCATCACTCCTCTGGCCCTTGCCACCATGATGGAGCACATCGGCGACATCTCCGCCATCAGCTCCACCTGCGGCAGGAACTACATCAAGGAGCCCGGCCTGCACAGAACTCTCATCGGTGACGGTCTTGCCACCACCCTCGCATCTCTGTTCGGTGCTCCCGCCAACACTACTTATGGCGAAAATACCGGCGTTCTGGCTCTGACCAAGGTCTACGATCCCAAGGTAATCCGTCTGGCCGCTCTGTTTGCCTGCGGCGTTTCCTTCCTGCCGCTGGTCTCCGGTGTTATCAAGACCATCCCCACTGCTGTCATCGGCGGCATCTCCTTCGTGCTGTACGGCATGATCTCTGCTGTTGGTGTGCGCAATGTTGTCGAGAGCAAGGTCGACTTCACCAAGAGCCGCAACCTCATCATCGCTGCCATGATCCTTGTTACCGCTCTGGGCACAAGTGGACTCGGCTTTGATATCGGCGGTGTGCACATCACCCTGACCAACCTGGCTCTCGCTGCTCTGGTCGGAATCATCCTCAACGCCATCCTGCCCGGTAAGGATTACACCTACTCCTCTGAGGAGCCCAAGGACACCGGCGTCAACTTCGCTGTCGGCCCCAACTCCGAGAGCATGAACAAGGAAGAAGCCGCTGTCGTGGCCGCCGAAGAGACTGTCGTCGAGGAAGCCGCTGAGGAAGTCGACGAAGTTCTGGCCGCCGAGCTGGCCGAGGAAGAGGCTGCTGCCGCTGCCGCCTCCTCCACCATCATCGACGAAGAAGCCGTCAACCCCGCCGACGAGATCGTCGAGGCCGTTGAAGAGGCTGTCGAGGCTCCCGCTGAGGAAGCCGTCGAGGCTGTCGAAGAGACCGTCGAAGAGGCTGTCGAAGCCGCCGCCGAGACCGCCGCTGAGTAATCTCTGACTTATACGCACTATGCCCGGACAGGCTTTTGCCCTGTCCGGGCTTCTTCTTTCCAGATAATTCAAGGAGCAGCCGCATAGTCCGCGACTGCTCCTTTTATTGATCGGCTTTATTGTTCCAGCAAAAAATCCAGCGCACTTACCAGCTTTATGCCGTCCTGATCCTGCGGCAGGTCACATTCCATCGCGATGACCATCTTCTCGTAGTTGTCGGGAATGCGCCTCAGCGCAGAGAGCTCCCGTTCTCTGGTTTCGGGGGCGTTCATTGACTCGGTGACCTGAATGTACTTCTTTTCGTCGGTCTTCGAGGCTATGAAATCGACCTCCTTGCTGTCAATCTTGCCGATGGCAACATCATAACCGCGGCGGAGCAGCTCGAAATATACGATATTCTCAAGGATATGACCGCTGTCTCCCTCGCGGTAGCCGAGCAGATAGTTCCGCAGACCCATGTCAACGATGTAATACTTTCCAAGGGTCTTGAGATACTCTCTGCCTTTGATATCAAAGCGCTTGATCTCATAGAATATAAACGATTCTTTCAGTGCTTCGATATATGCCTGAATGGTGTGCACAGCCGGTTTTGCCTTGCGCTTGCCTTCGTCCAGCAGTCCCTCGCTGACAAGGGTGTTGCCGATGGAGGTAGCCGAGGTGCTGTTGCCGATGTTGTCCGCAAGAAACATCATCAGCTTGCGCAGGAGCAGAGGGTCGGTGATGGTTCGCTGACCCTTGCGCTTTTCTCTTTCCAGAATGTCACGCACGACCACGGCCGAATAAACGCCGTCAAGTGCGGCAGTCACCTTGTCTGTCTCAAGCCCCACATCGGCCAGCATCGGCATTCCGCCGAATTTTGCGTAGGCTTCGTACAGCTCCTTTGCCTCGTACACCTCTCCATCGGCATCAGCAATGCGCTTGCGAAGCTGCCCCGTGGGGGATTTCCGCTCGGTCACCGTGTAGCCGTGGAAGTCCAGAAACTCGCTGAAGGACAGCGGCAGAACCTTTATTTCCACATACCTGCCGGAGAGATAGGTGGAAAGCTCCGACGAGAGCAGATGAGCATTGGAGCCGGTGATGTAAATATCGCAGTCGAAGTCCACCCGGAACGAGTTGACAGCATTCTCCCAGCAGGAGAGTCTCTGCACCTCGTCGAAGAAGAGATACATTCGCTTCTCCTTGACCACCCGCTCGCTGACATAGTCGTAGAACTCGCGCACGGTCATATCGGAGAACCGCATGGATTCAAAATTGATCTCGATTATCTGTTCCTCGGCTATTCCGCTTTCACGCAGGTAATTTGCCATCAGCTTCATCAGGCTTGATTTGCCGCAGCGGCGAATGCCCGTGATGACCTTTATCATTTCTGTATCCTGAAAGGCTTTGAGCTGTTCAAGATACAGATCCCGTTTTTTCAGATTGGTATTCAGCATGGTCGTTCCCACCTTTCCGATTCAAGGATAGCACACCTTGGACGAATAATCAAGTTTATTACATCCTTGTAACAAACTTTTTGATTTTCATTTTTTATTACATTGATGCCTTCATCCTGATTCCTTCGTTATAGATTCTGCCTTCTGTATGCCCCCACGGCTGTTCGGTTATTCAGCGCAAAACCCGCAGTTCGTGCGAGACACATCTTCTTTGCCATTGACTGGCCACCGGCTATTTGGTAAAATATTACTCAATCAGGATTTCCATCTCCACCTCAGAGGAGTATTTATATATGAGCGAAAATATAAACGAAAACACCGCCGCCGCTCCCGCCGAGCCGCCGGTGGAAGTAACTGAGATCACCCGTGAGGGTCTGCTGCCCGACAGCCGGCTTATACCCATGAAGTGCGGCTGGTCTCCGAAGCAGATGCTGTCCTACAATCGGGACGCCCTCAATCCGCCCCAGACCCTGACCCGCCTGCGGGAGAGGGACTGCTTTGTGTTCGGCAACGAGCAGCTCATGGTCTCCATCGCCATTCTGGACTACGGCTACTGCGGCGCGGTGTGCGTAAGTCTTGTGGACTGGCCCGAGGCCCGGGAGCGCTCCCAGACCAAGCTCATCCCCTTCAGTATGGGCACCATCATACTGCCCGTTTCCTCCTCCACCGGCGATGTGGTCTTCCGGTCGGAGGATGTGTCTCTGGATTTTCTGCGGGCGCCGGACAAATGGTATATCCGGCTGTATTTCGACCGCTTTGACGATGTGCGCTCGCTGTATGTGAATGTGTGCGTTGAGGACGTGGGAGGAGACTCCTCCTTCTGCTCCATGCCGGCAGGCAAGCGAGGCAACCGCTTCCTTCTGCGCCACGGGCTGTATGGTATGCCGGCCTCGGGCCGGGTGGTGCTGGGTGCCGATGTTTACGAGCTGGACGCCGCCGACACCATCGGCTGGCTGGAAAGAGAGCGGGCCGACGGCGGCCGGGTGGAGGAGCATTCCCGCATTTCGCTGTGCGGCCTGTGCGGCGACACCGCCTTTGGTCTGTGTGCCGCCGAAAAGGGCGTTTTTACCGCCGAAAACACGCTGATAGTCAACGGCAGAGCCTCCCGGCTGGACGACCTGACCATCCAGCGCGAGGACAGCGTCTGGTACCTCTCCACCCCCGACGGGCGCATTCAGCTTTATATGCCGGTCATAGCCTCCCACACCGACTGCGTCAAGCTGCTGGCTGTGCGCACCGACCGCCACAGAGAATACGGTCTGTGCTTCGGCGAAATGACCCTTTTCGGCCAGCGGCACACCATCACCTCGGCCTTGGGCTGCGGCGAGAGCACCGACTGGAAGTAAGATAATCAGCCATAAAAACAGCAGACCCGGCCTGCGCTCGAGTGAGCACAGGCCGGTTTTTTGTATTCTTGAAAATCAGTCGGTCAGGGACGCGCCCACCACCACAAAGCGGCTCATCCATTTATCATAGACGCTCCACAATGCGTTGCCCCACCATTCCCTGCCGTCGTCGAAGTAATCGGAGAAGTCGTCGTTCCAGCAGTATACTTCGATATCCTCTCTGAACTGAACCGGGAACAGAGCGTGGTTGAGCTTGTTGAAATCCTCCTCGGTATAGGGAACGCCGTAGGGCGGGTCGATAAAGGCGCGCCAGTAGGTCATATAGCCGGAGCCGTCCTCCTTTACGCCGGAGCGGAAGAAGGCCTCCGCGTCGTATTTCTCGCAGCGCATTTCCTCCTCGCGCAGAGAGAAGGGCGAGGGATTCAGCCGGTTGCCCACCTTCGTCCTTCTGCCGAGAACGGAGATGGCTTCGGCCACCGCCTCCTTGTGGGAATCCGCGCCGCGATAGTCGCCCTCAAAGGAAAGCAGAACATAATCGAGCTGAAGGGCGTCGTATTTCGCGGCAAGTGTTGTGTAGAATCTGTCTTCTGTGAGCTCGGTAATGCCCATCGTTTTCTCCTCTGACAAAAATTGATAAATACCGGAAGGCGGTTTCTCGCTCACCTCGCGCCGAGTCCGAGCAAGGCCGCCGCGTAGCAGGCAAAGTCGCCTATCCGCTTGCGGTTATCGCCCAGCTCCTCCCGCCATGAGGCGTCCCTCCCCACGGAAGAAAGATAGCGCGCCAGCACATTGACCGAAACGATCACCGCGTCGTGGCGGCGGGTGCGCTGAGGGTCGGTCTCCGCCTTTCGCTCCGGGGACAGCAGGAGCCACTCAGCCCGTATCGCGGCGTAGTCCACGGCGCTGCGGGCAAAGTCGTCGAGTAGTTCCTTTCCGTCCGCGTCCCGGGCGTCTACGGAAGCCCATATGGTTTCAAAAAGCCTCACCGCATCCTCAAATTTCAGCGGCTCGGCGGCTTGTTCAAGGTATTCGCTGTAGACGAACATTCCTTTTCCCTCCGTGTCTTTTTTTTGCTATTATAACACTCCGCTCACAAACACGCAACCCGGCGGGCGCGCCCCACACAAGCGCGGCCGCC
The DNA here is from genome assembly GCA_045538015.1 of Acutalibacteraceae bacterium. Taxonomy (GTDB): domain Bacteria; phylum Bacillota; class Clostridia; order Oscillospirales; family Acutalibacteraceae; genus SIG598. Next base: position 17,041 of record JAZSQO010000025.1, read on the forward strand.
GGGCCGTTCCCTATCCGCAATCATCCCGCTCCCGGCTCCGGGAAAGGGTGTGTTCCTTCACTCCATTTCCGGGCCGGCGCGTAAAAGTCATCCGGCTGTGTGCATGGCATCCAGCACATGATCCACCAGACCGTACTCCATCGCCTCCCGGGCGGAGAGGTAGTTGTCGCGGTCGGTGTCCACGGTGATGCGCTCCACCGACTTGCCGGTATTGGCGGCAAGGATGATATTGAGCCGCTCCTTGACCACGGCGATGTGAGCCGCCGCCCGGGCGATATCGGAGGCCTGACCCTGCACGCCGCCCAGAGGCTGGTGGATCATGACCTCGGCTGTGGGTGTTATATAGCGCTTGCCCCGGGTGCCCGCCGCCAGCAGGAAGGCACCCATGGAGGCGGCGATGCCGGTGCAGACGGTGGAAACATCGCAGCCGCACCTCCGCATGGCGTCGTAGATGGCAAGGCCGGAGGACACGGCACCGCCGGGGCTGTTGATGACGATGGTGATGTCATCGGTGCCGCGGCGGGCAAGGTACTCGATCTGGGCGATGATCTCGTCGGCCATGGTGTCGTTGATCTCGCCGGTCAGGTGGATCTTGCGGTATTCAAAAAAGTCGTTGGAAAGCAGGTCAACGCTGTTTCTTCCCTGCTTGTCGTAGGTGGTGATTATGGGCAGCATGATTATCGTTCCTCCTTGTATGTCAGGTTAATCTTCGTCGTCATCGCCGAAGAGCTCGTCATACTTCTTGGCCAGCTCGGCCTCAAGGTCGCTTATTCTTCTGCTTTTGGCGGTCTGTCTGGATCTGGTCTTTTCCGGCTCCTTTCTCTTTCCTCTGCTGAAGGGGTGGGGAACCTCTTCGTTTTCAATGTCCTTGACCAGCATACTGGGAGTGTAGGCCACGGGCTCGGGATAGGAGCGGGAAGGGATCTCAAGGTTCTTCAGCCTGTACTTGTCGAGGTAGGTGTACCTGTCAAAGCCGGGCAGATTGACCTTGTACTTGATGTCGTCACGCATATAGATGGCCTGACGGTAGTCGGCAGTGCGGGGCAGGCTCTTGAGCTTTTCGGCGCTCATCAGCGGCTCGGGAGCGCCGCTGTAGGTGACGGAGGTGGTGCCCAGCATATTGCTTATATACTGGAGCATCTCCGGGTCGGAGCTCTGCAGGAAGAGGATGTTCTTGCAGTTGCCGATGATGGTGGGCGCCGCCTTCTGGTAGACGGCATCCAGCTGCGCCTTGGACTGGCAGACGATATACCAGCGCATCATGCGGCCTCGGGAGGCGGATATCTTGGACTCCATGGCGTTGACGCGCAGGTTGCAGAACTCGTCCATGACGAAGGCCACGCCGTGGTGCGGCTCGGAGTGCTGGTACTTGCTGCTGAATTCGTCGATGAGCTGGTTGTAGAAATAGTCGATGAGCAGAGCGGAGGTGCTGCTGTAGCTGGTGTTCTCATCGGGAAGAATAATGAACACGCAGGTTTTTTCACGATACATTTTTCTCACATCAAAGCTGGAGCTGCTAAGCATTCTCAGCAGGGAATCCTGAATGATGAAGTCGCGCAGGAAGCTGGACACGGTGGACACGATGCAGGAGAGCGTTCTGTCCGGCGCCGCCAGCACGCCGCGCAGCATCTCGGTGGCGTTGTTGGGCACATCGACATAGCGGTCAAGGATATGCTGGAGGTGGCTGGTTCCCTTTTCGTTGCAGAAGGAGGCCACCGTGAGCATATTGACATACTTGTAGTAATCCTCCCGGGTGGAGCAGACATCGAAGAGCAGCTCGATGACCGGCAGCAGGAACTCCTCGGCGCTCAGGTGCCAGTAGGGGTCGGCACGGGACTCCGCGAAGGGGTCGGAGAGGGTCTGGATGAAGGCGGTGACCATGGCCATGGCCTTGTCTCTCTTTCCGGTGCGGTACAGCTCGAAGGGATATTCCAGCAGGTTGTAGGAATCCTTGTTGAACTCTCTGAAGTCGAGGTAGACGCACTTGCAGCCCACGTGCTCAAGGTAGCCTCTTATCCTCGGGTCGGAGGAAAGCTCGCCCTTGATGTCGGTGACGAACATGGACTGCTCGTTGGCCAGAATGGGAATGAGCGGCTTTATGAGGGAAAAGGACTTGCCCGAGCCGCTCTCACCGAAGATGATGGTGTGCTCCACGCCATCGTTGACGTAGGCCGTCCTGCCGTCGCAGGCAAGAGGGATGCCGCCCCTCTCGCCCTTGCACCGGCTCAGGTTCAGACGCTTGAAGCGCCGCTTTATCTCCTGAGTGGAGGTAAACTCCGACTCGCTGTCGGGGAACACATAGGGCTTCCAGTCCGATTCGTAATCGTAGGTTCTGCCGGCGGCTCCTTCTGTCACGCTCATATCACTTCCTCCTTTATTTCCACGGTTCTGCCCAGCAGCAGGCACATAAGCGAATCCTCCCGGCTCAGGTAGTCCCTGAGCGCCCTGAAGGTCACTGTCCGGCCGGTGCTGAGGGCTTTGAGCTCGGCGAGCACGCCGTCCAGGATCTCATAGCTTCTCGAGCCTTTGAACTCTCTTGAGAAAAAGCGTCCGGCCAGCTCGGCGGCCACCTCCCGGCCGAGCTTCTTCTCGGAGACGAGGTACTCCTCAAGGCCGGGCATACTCATAAAGGTCTTGTCCTCGACGATGCTGCCGGTCATGTAGGTCTTGAGGCGTATGTACAGCTTGGCGGCCTCCGAACGGCTGTGGTCAGCCACGGTGAAGATATATCGCCAGTGGTCGCGCTGGTCGTGCAGATACTTGAGCATCACGGTCAGGTACTCGTCCTGCTCGTGGCCTATCCATTCGGAAAGGTCGATGGCGATGGTGTTCTCGCCGTTGATGTCGGCCATGCTCTTGACCAGCAGGAGCATCAGCCGAAGCTCGTTGAAGGTCTCGCAGGGAGGCACATACCGGCTCTTGTAATAGATGGGCCTCTCCTCGCCGGTCACGCGCTTGACCAGCCGGTCGTTGTCCGCGATGCCGGTTATGAGCATCACAAAGTTTTCCGTTCCCACATTCTTCATTTCTTTTTAACCTCCTTGTTTAATTACGCCACCATGGTACAACATAATCCCGATTTTGTCAGCCCCTTTTCCGGCGGCAAATGCGCCAGGAAGTGTGTAATTTGCGTTATGTCGACGCGGCACGCGTATTTCGGACAGCAAAATCCGGCCTGATTGAGCCAAATTCTATTTTAGTGCTTTACCGCGGCATCTCGCCAGACCGACGGCAAAGCCCGGCTCGCCCTCCCAGAGCTATATGTTATGTCTACTTGACCGAAATAAAAAATCGATGCGCGGCGGAACCGATCGCAAACCGCGATCAGTCTTCGCCGCGCATCGACGCGCATTGTGATGTGTTTACTGCTGGTCGGCTTTCTTCTTTGTCCGCCTGCACCGCGGGAGCGGACTTCCGCTTCCCGCCGCCGGAGCAGCCGCCTGCCGGTCGAGCAGGTCGAGCAGTCCCTTTTCGTCGCCGGACAGTGCCAGCGCGATGGCGTCTCTCAGGTCGCCTTTTTTTATATCCAGAAGGTTATCGTAAAGCAGCGTCGTCAGCTCCGGGTGTTCGCAGACAGAGGCAAACAGAGCCTGCCCCTTCTTTCTCGCGGCATCTATATCGTCAGTCAGCGGAGCCGCCGGCTGTTGGTTTTCCATGTTAAAATTGTCGTTTTCGTCCATCATTTCACCTTTATTCCGGTCATATGCTCTATGACCGTATACCTTGTTGCTTTGAATATCAAAGCTGCTGCCGGACGCCTGACCGGCCTTACAGCTTTTATATCGTCCCCCAAAGTAAATTTCCCGACAAGGCTGTCCGCCCTGCCCGTTTTTCAGCTTTATCCGGCCTGACCGGTCAGCCCGGCCGGATCAGCTCGCCATGCTTTGTTTTTTACCTTTCCACAGTTCAGTTCTTACGGCGCGCGTCCCGCCGTCCCTTTTATCCGTTCCGTCAATATGATCCGTGACGACTTGCGAACAGCCACCCTACGAAGCACAGGAGCCTGCCTCCCGCGCTCCGTAGCGATAGACTGCCGTAGCCCGTCACCTTGATTTCGGTCTGTATTCTAACCCATCAGCACTGATATTGTCCCGGTTATCAGTGTCTCTCATCTTTTCCGACGCCATCCATGTAGTCCTGGATGGCCTTTCGGTTCCTTCTGACCGCGTCGGAAATGTAACCGATCATCCTCCTGCGGTAGTCGCCCTGCTTTCTCAGCGGATACATACTCTCGACCACCGGCGTGTCCAGCATTTCCTCTTTGTCCAGCGCGTCGCACAGCCTGTTGTACTCCGAGGCGGGAAAGCGGATCTGGAACTGCACAGCCAGCCTGCGGTCTATGTACTCCACCAGCTGACGGCCGGTGAAATTTCTGCCGACCAGCACTTCGTCGTAGAATTCTTCGGCAAAGGCCGTTCGTTCAAAAGCGGCGTACTTGGTATGCCCGGTGATATCGCCGTAATTCTTCTTTCCGGCGAGTCTGAGCTCCTCGCTGTAAAGAATGGCTCCCATGGCCACGGGGCCTTTGAGCACCTTACGGCCGCTGTTGAATACCTTTTCCAGCAGCTTGAGGGCGGGAATATCCTCCTCGCCTTCGGAGGGAGGCTCCACGAGGCAGTCGTTCTCTCTGCCCAGCAGAGCGCCGCCCTGATCGAAGGGCATGATCTGCCTGCCCACCGTCTCGAGGGCATCATTGAGCATTCCGGAAAGCAGCTCGCCGCCGGTGTGCTCCCGGTGGAAATCCTGCAGGATCCCGGGAAGTCTGCCGCCGATGTGCAGCGCCAGCTCGGGAGCGGCGAGGCTGACGGCGTCCTTCACGGCGCCGTTCTTCAGCAGCCTTCTGACGGCGCTGAGCTCCTTCGCGCTGCCGAGGCCCTTGAGCCTTTCCTCGAGAAGCTCGCCGGAAGCCGCCGCATCCCTGAAGCAGTCCATTATCTCATCATAATGATCGTCGAAGTCGTCGGGCAGGATATCCTCCCGGCGGCCATGGCCGATCTGGGCCCTGAAGCGGCTGAGGGCATTCCCGGCCACTTCGGGTCTCACTCCGTCAAGGATGCACTCGGCCAGCCGGTCGGCCTCAAAATCCGACCGGGGCGAATTGGGGTAGCTGAGCTGCATATAGTCGCTGTAGTACTGCGCCCAGAGTCTCACGGTTTTGGAATAGGACTGTTCCAGCATCTGCTCCAGCATGACCACATTGGCCGCGTCTGCCGCTATGGACTGGTCCGCGTAGCAGAGCATCACCATGAGAAAGAGAGTGACGTTTATCAGGGCCGAAAAGCCCACGAAAAGATACATGAAACGGTTAGAATTAGCCTTGCCCGCCGCCGAATAACCGGCTGACGAGCCTTTGGTGTCATCCGACACACTGGGTACGGGCTGATTTCCCTTCTCGCTCCCGACGAGGAGCCTGTCCTCGCCGCTGTCATGGTTGCAGACATTTTTAGTGTTCATAACGAATACTCCTTGCAAAAATTGAAATCAGCTATATTCAGTTGTAATTAGTGGTTCGTGTTAATACAGCATTCTCGCCGGTTTCCCCCTTTCCCGTGTAATGTCATCCGCCTCCGGCTCTCTGCCCACACTGATGCGTGGGGTGGTAACCGGAAGGCTGAGCTGACATCGCTATTGTACCTCAGCTTTTTGTTTTTGTGGAGGGCATAAACGCAAATTCTGATACATTCTGCGATTGTGATAAATTCGCGGAAAAAATCCCGTTTCTTTTCTGCACGCGGAAGTGTGGAATTTTAAAAAAAGGACTTTACATTTTTCAAAAACGCGGGTATTGTCGGTTGGATGGGCGGCAAGCGCGGAGTTCAAGCGCGGAGTTTATGTTGCAGGGCACAGCCGGAGCAGCACAGGATACGGTTTCCACTTCGTAAATCCCGCCAAAGCCATCCCGCCCCATAGCGCAGATAAACTTTCTGCTCATATCTCCGAAAAAAAGCCATAAACTTCTTGACTTTAACACTGAAAAGTAGTATTGTTACTTCGTTAAACTGAATAAAGCTAAATGAAATCAGCAGGAGATTAGGCTTCGGCCTTTCCAAAGGGGTAATACTCTCGGGTGTCATTATGACGGGGACTGCTGACGGATAGCAATCTGGAGAAGTCCGCTGCGCGCGGGTGCCGAAGGGGCAAGGGGTCAAACCTCAATCTCTCAGGCAAAAGGACAGATCATTTTTTCACGGAACATCCTTGTTCTGCCGTATTCTCTTTGCGCCGCTATCCGACTGGACAGCGGTGTTTTGTTTTGTTCGGTTGACAAATATTTTTAGGGAGGTTCATTTTCAATGGACAAAATCTTGCAAACAATTGAAAGCATCAACGGCGAAATCAACGGCGTTGTATGGGGCGCTTTCGGTCTGCTTCTCCTTGTCGGCACGGGCATAATCGTCACCATACTCACCAAGTTCTTCCAGGTGAGCCACATCGGTCTGTGGTTCAAGAACACCCTCGGCAGCCTTTTCAAGAAGGACGTCATCAAGCACAGCAAGGAAAAGGGCTCCATTTCTCCCTTCCAGGCTCTGTGCACCGCTCTCGCGGCCACGGTCGGCACCGGCAACATCGCCGGCGTTGCCTCCGCCATCAGCATCGGCGGCGCGGGCGCTGTGTTCTGGATGTGGATGGCCGCGTTCTTCGGAATGATGACCAACTATTCGGAAAACGTCCTCGGCATCTACTACCGCAGAAAGAACGAAAACGGCGAATGGGCCGGCGGCGCCATGTACTACCTCGCCGACGGTCTTGGCAAGAAGAAGGGCATGAAGTATGTGGGCAAGATCCTTGCCGGTCTTTTCTGCGTCTTCGCCATGCTCGCCTCCTTCGGCATCGGAAGCATGGGTCAGGTCAACAAGATCGTCACCAATGTCGCTCAGGCCTTTGATGTATCCGCCCTTTCCTCCATCGAGGTATTCTCCGGCGTTTCCCTTTATAATATCATTATCGGAGCCGTCATCATGGTTCTCACTGCCCTCATCACCCTTGGCGGCCTGAAGAGAATCGCCAGTGTCGCCGAAAAGATCGTTCCCTTCATGGTGGTTCTTTTCGTCGTCGGCAGCCTTGCCATCATCGGCATCAACTACGCCAACATCCTGCCCGCCTTCAAGGCCATCTTCGTCAACGCCTTCTGCCCCGAGGCCTTTGTTGGCGGCGGCATCGGCGTCGTTATCAGCAAGGTCGTCACTCAGGGCTTCAAGCGCGGCGTATTCTCCAACGAGGCCGGTCTGGGCTCCTCCGTTATGGTTCACTCCAACTCCAACATCAAGGAGCCTGTCGCTCAGGGTATGTGGGGCATCTTCGAGGTGTTTGCTGACACCATGGTGGTCTGCACCATGACCGCTCTGGTCATCCTCACCGCCGGCGGACTTGACGGCGGCGTATTCAACGTTCTGACCGGCGAGATCGCCGAGGGCTATACCGATGCCACTCTGGTGGGCGGCGCGTTCAACTCGGTATTCTCCTGGGGCAATATCGGCGAGAAGTTCATCGCCATTGCCATGTTCCTCTTCGCCTTCACCACCGTTCTGGGCTGGTCTCACTACGGCTCCAAGGCATGGGAGTATCTCTTCGGCTCCAAGACCACCGTTATCTTCCGCATCATCCACGTCATCACCGTCATCTTCGGCGCTGTGCTCACCTCTTCTCTGGCATGGGACATCTCCGACACCTTCAACGGCCTCATGATGATCCCCAACCTCATCGGCGTTCTCGCCCTTTCTCCGCTGGTCGTCAAGATCACGACCAACTATCTGAGAAGAACCAAGAAGGGCGAAGCCATCGAGCCTATGTACAACGCTGATCCTGAGATTCAGGCTCAGGAAATGGTCCGCGAGATCGCTGAGGACTGATTTACTGTCCGAGTACAGATTGAACTAAGCATTAAGGCAATACCGCATAATTCTAAGTGCGATATTGCGCAGTCAGATTTTCTGTCAGACGATACAAAAAGCGGAGTCAATACTCTATGTATTGATGAGCATTTTTGTGAAGTATGACGGAAAAGATGCAAGCAAGATCGTGCTTAAGTTCTAAAACGGGAATTGTGCGGTGTTGCCTTAAAGCCGGCAGGGAGACCCGATCTCCCTGCCGGCTTTGCTCTGCGCGGTTTATTCGGCGCGCTGCACCCTCCGGACTATCTCCACCGCGTGGGCCACACCCGGTATGCTCTCTCC
>JAZSQO010000040.1:0-7610 GCA_045538015.1 Acutalibacteraceae bacterium
GGTGCTGGGGGAGTACGGCTATTCCCGCGACCGCGCCCAGCTGTCCAACAAATAAACAAACCGGCCTGCCGCAATTGTGTCTGCGGCAGTCCGTTGATGTTTTTATCGGATTTTATCAGCCCTGAGGAACGATACCGTGCTCGTCCTGATAGGCGCGCACAACCTCCAGCGCCCACATGGCGTCCACGGCGTAGTTCCTGACCTCGGCCGCCTCAATGGCATCGCCCATCTTGCGGCGGATCTCGTCGTATCTGGTCATGGGGATCTCGGCGCTCATGGGCTTGTCGGTGGAGAGCATCTGGAGGAACCACTTGCCGTTGGCGGAGAGGAACAGAGCTTCCTTTATATCCAGCTCGGGATGGTCTCTGTATATGTTGGAAATGCTGATTCCCTTGAGGATCTCCATGATGCGGTCATCCATGCCGTAGCTGAAGATCATGGCCTTTTCGCGCAGAGCATTCTGGGTTCTGACCACGCGGATGGTGTAGTCGGCGGGCAGAGCCTCGTCGCCGGTCTTGGCCAGCATCTTTTCGATGGAGTCAAGAGCCATCTTCTCGGCCTCGTCGGAGAGGACGCAGTGGATGATGACGCGGTGGACGGAATCGTGGTAAACCATGTCGTGGTTGACGCGTCCCTGCTTGCCGCAGCCGGCGCACTCAAAGTTGAAAAGCTGACCGGTGAGCATCTTGGTGTACTGCTCGGTGTCGGTCTGGGCGTTCAGGCTCAGCCAGATGGGAACCTCGTTCTCGTGGTCGCAGTGCTTGCACTTTATCTTAATGGTAGTGGTTTTGGACATTTTCGTTTCCTCGTTCTTTTTTAGAATTACCGTGTCAATCAGCTGACACGCTCCATAATTGTACCATTATCGACAGCAAATGTAAAGAAAAATTATTACTTTTGAAACAATGATTTGATTGATAATGTATGATCTCCGTGTTATATTTATTCCAAAGCAATAAGGAGGTACTGCCCTATGAAGAATATTATTGATGCCGCCCTCGGCAGGACAGCGCCCGAGCTTGTGATAAAAAACTGCCGGGTGGCCGATGTGTTCCGGGGCCGTCTCTGCCCGGGCGATGTGGCCATAGCCGATGGCCGGGTCGTGGGCATCGGCAGCTATGAGGGCAAAGAGGTCATCGACGCCGGAGGAATGATCCTCGCTCCCGGATACATAGAGAGCCATGTACACATCGAATCAAGTATGCTCACGCCGTCCCGGTACGCGGCGGTGGTGGCTCCGGCGGGCGTGACCACGGTCATAGCCGATCCCCACGAGATTGCCAACGTGCGCGGCGTGAAGGGCATTGAATATATGCTGGCCAGCGCCGAGGGGGTGCCGGTGGATATTGAATTCATGGTGCCCTCCTGCGTTCCGGCGGCGCCCTTTGAGCGCGGCGGAGCCGCCCTTGGCTCAAAAGAGACCCGCCGGCTCATGGACACGGGCAAATTCCTCGGCCTTGGAGAGATGATGAACTTTCCCGGCGTGCTGGGCGGCGACGGCGAGGTGCTCGCCAAGCTGGACAGCGCAAATATCCGGGACGGCCACTGCCCCGGTCTTTCGGGAAAAGAGCTGAACGCCTACGCCGCGGCGGGCGTAAGAACCGACCACGAATGCGTCACCGCGGAGGAGCTTTACGACAGGGTCAGCGCCGGAATGTATGTGCAGATAAGAGAAGGATCTCAGGCAAGGGAGCTGGATGTCCTGAGCAAAGGCATCGACCGCTTTACTGCCCGCCGCCTGCTTTTCTGCACCGACGACCGCAACCTGAGCGACATCACCCGGAGCGGCACCATCCACAACTGCGTGCGCCGGGCGGTGAAGGAGCTGGGGATTGACCCATTTGACGCGCTGGCCATCGCCACCATCAACGCCGCCCAGTGCTACGGTCTCAAGGGCAAGGGCGCGGTGGCTCCCGGCTGGACAGCCGACCTCATTCTGTGCGACGAGATCGGCGGCGAGATTAAAATGGTGTTCAAGAACGGCAGGCTTATCGCCCGGGAGGGCAGAGCGCTCTTTGACGCGGAAGGGGGAGCAGCCGCCAAGAAAAAGGAAAAATCCGTGCGCGATACCGTTCGGATGAAAAAGATAAAGGCAAAGCAGCTGGAGCTGCCCTTTGAGCCGTCCATGCCGGTAATCGGCGTGAAGCCCGGCTCTCTCGTCACCACCAGAGAGTACGCCGACAGCGCCGAGGAGCTGACTCTGTGCGCCGTCATCGAGCGGCACAAGGGCACCGGCAGGATGGGCAGGGCCTATGTATCCGGCTTCGGCCTCAAGGGCGGCGCCATCGCCCAGACCATCGCCCACGACAGCCACAACGTCACCGTATCCGGGGACAACGCGGCGGACATGGCTCTGGCGGTCAATGCCCTCGGTAAGGAGGGCGGCATTGCCGTGGCTCAAGGCGGAGAAGTGACCTGCTTCTTCCCGCTGCCCATCGCCGGCCTGATGACCGACCTGCCCGCCGCCGAGGCTCTTGAGCGGCACAAGGAGCTGGAGCAGGCCATCGCCGCTCTGGGCTGCCGGCCGGGCATCGACCCGTCCATGCTGCTGGCCTTTCTGGCGCTGCCGGTCATTCCCGAGCTGAAGCTGACCTGCGACGGCCTTTTTGATGTGACAAAATTTGAGTTTGTAACCAAAGGAGAAGGCTGAGGGGAACAGTGCGCAAGGATAAGAAAAAATGGGAATGGGCAGGCGTTCTTCTGGTACCGGCCGCGGCACTCCTGCCGCTGATAATCTGGGCAGTGGTGCTCTTCACAAGCGAAAACATCATGTACTGCGGCTTTGGCTTCTTTGGCTGGGCGGGAGCGGCGCTTATCGGTGTCGGTCTTGGCCGGCTGTGCATGGAGCTGCCCTTCGTCGGTCTGAAAGCGGAGGACGGAGAGGACAGCGCGGGACGCGCCCTGCGCTTCGGGCTGATATGCCTCGGAGCGGGCGTCCCGCTGGTGACCCTCGCGGCGGCGGTGATGCGAAGCCCGGACATCGAGAGCGTGATATCCTACAACATGGGCACCTTCCACTCGGCGAACCAGATATTCCTGATGATGCCGGCGGGCGCCTATTTATACTTCCGCTTCGGAGTGACCGAGCGCCTCCGGCAGCGGCGAATCAGCAAATCGAGGATAAAAAAGCTCAGCAGCGGTCTTGGCAACAAATGGCTGTACACCGCCCTCCAACGGGAGTGCGGCCTTGGCCCGGACTACGGCATCAATCTGGCGATGCTTCCTGTGCTGTCCCTTACGGCGGCGGAGGTGTTTCTGCTGGGCTGGGTGCGGGCTTTGCTGCCGGTGACCTGCGGGCTGATGATCGCCGCCTGCGCGATTGGCGCGGTGTGCGTGGTGCGGGAGATACTGGCCGACGGAGGGAAAATCTTCCGCTTCATGACCATCTTCCGCTTTATAATGCTGTTCAGTCTCGGTGTTGCCGCGTGGGGACAGATCGACATGGCCGGAAAGATAGTCTCCGGCGGGCAAATATAATCGGAAAAAACTAAAATTAATCCTTGACTTTCCAATCAATCCCGGCTGTATTTTTTCAGTGTATAGAATGGGTGTCGGGGCTGTATAAACACTCCCCAATATACCCGGAGTTTTCCACAATATCCGACGGAAAATGGGGCTGTTACGGCCTTTTTGGGTGGAAAACCCGGTGGAAAGTGTGAAATACTCCGGTGAATATTCAAGCGATTATGTAATTATGCACGATTACAAAAGGTATTGGATGTACAAAATGCACAAAATACTTATCTATTCTTCTACTTGACAAGAAAATGCCCAAAACAAGCCAAAACCCGGGTCCGACCGCTGCGGTCAGACCCGGGTTTGTCGTTTTTTTCGCGGAATATCAGTTGGCCTTGAGGTTCACTCCGGGATAGAAATGCTGCAGTATCCACACGTAGTTCCGGCCCTGCTTGGCGTACTCGTTGGCGCCGGTCTGGCTCATGCCGACGCCGGAGCCGTAGCCCAGACTGGTGAAGTGGAACATATCGGTGGCCTCGTCGTACTCTATCCAGAAGCAGGGAGAGCGCAGGTAGGAGTAGCCGAGGATGCTCAGATGCAGGGTGTTGCCCTTGAAGGCCTGGTCGCCCACCCGGACGCTGAGCACATAAAGGTCGTTGGCGTCCCGCTCAACTATCTCGAACCATGTGGACTTATCCTCAATGGCAGTCAGGTCAATGCCCTTGGCCTCCTTGACCTTCTCGGCGATAATGGCGGCGGAGGCCTGCTTTTCGGTGCGGAAGCCCACAACGCTTTCGTCCACGCTGCAGTCCACCGAGGTCAGCCAGCTCAGGTCGGCCACATTGATGTCGTAGTTGTTGGCGGTCATACCGGCGGAGGTGGCGTAATAGGGCGTGTAGGGGACAAAGCCGCCGTGGGACATATACTGGCCCAGCACCGCCTGAGCGGCCTGAAGGGACTTGTCGCTGGCCTGCTTGGTGGGGAAGGTGGGGGCCTTGGCGCTGCCGCCGGCGTAGAGATAATAGGTGTAGGAGGCCACGGCCTGAGCCTTGAGAGCCTCCAGCTCATATCCCGAGCCCATTTCCGCCTCGATTATCATGGCCAGCACATCGTCGGCGGGGCCTTCCACGATCTTTCCGCCGGAGGTGATGCGCATATTCTTGGCGGTGGTGGCCTCCAGCGTGGTGGGAACAGTGGTGGTGAGAGGCTCCGTGGTGGTTGTGGACTGGGCGGCGGTGGGCGCCGTGGTCTGACCGGGCTGGGTGGTGCCGGTGGTCGTGGTGGGAGCCGCCGTGGTGGTCACGGTGGTGGTCGTGGCGGTGTAGAGCGGGTTGCCCGTTGTGGTGGGAGAGGTGGGAACCTCCAGCTCGGGGATGTTGGGCATCACGGAGCTGTTGAGAGAATACCACAGCTCGGGCATCATCACGTTGGGATTGTCGATGACTCCGGTACCGGCCTGAGAGAGATCCTCGCCGTCCCGCACCTTGCGGCCGCACACCAGCAGCTTGGCTCCGCTGAATTCGTCGGAATCGGTCACCAGAGTGAGGATCTTCTCGTCGGGCAGAACCTCTGTGTTGGTGTAGAACATACTGCGGATGTAGAGGTTGTAAAGGTGCACCTGATGGGCATACTGGCCGATGAAATCGGTGTTGGAGTAGTTGAACTCGTCAACCGTGTCGCTGCTGACCAGACACACGGCGAAGATGAGCCACTGACCCTTTTCGTAAAGGGTGTCGAGGTTGATTATGGGATGCTCGGCCAGATACTCAGCGTCGGTGAACCGGCGCAGTCCGGCGAACATGGAGCCGTCAAGAGGGGAGTTGCCGTAAACAATGAGGTTGGAGTTGGTCTCGCCCCACGCGAACACATTGTCGCTGTCAAAGTACAGCGAGCCCCGCTGGTCGGCCTTGCCGTAGAAGCTGTAGCTGGAGTAGAAGTCCGGGGAGGAGGCGTAGGAGCGCATGATGGGCTGGGCAATGTCGGTGCCCGGGATGCTTATGTAGCCGCACACGTCGTTGTTCTCGGCGTAGAGGGCGGCGAAGTTGGCGTAGGCGCCGAAGGGCAGGCCGGTCTCGTCGCCGGTGCCCTGAACGGAGTTGTCCTCCGGGTCGTACATAGCGGCCAGCTCCGACTGGTAAAAGACCTTGGTGTCCTCGAGCACCGCCGGCTCATAGCCGTTGAAGGCCACATAGCAGGTGGAGATTATAATGGAAAGGATAAGCAGTATGGCAGCCGCCCGGAAGGCCGGAGCGGCGGTCTGACCGATGGTTTTCGGGGCGTTGCGGGAAGGCTCGGGAAGCACCGCCGCCGTTTTTGCCGCCGCCGGCTTGTATGTGTTCTTCAGGGAGATGCCGCCCACATCGGGTGTCCGGGGCGCTTTCTTCGCGGCGGTCAGAGGAGCCTGCTTGCGGCTGGCCGTGACCGGGGGAGCTTCTTCCTTGAACGCTGCGGGTCTGGCGGCAGCGGAAGCCTTTCTCCCGGCGGAGCGACTGCGCTTCCGGGAGGGAGCGGGCTCCGGCTCCTCGTTCCTTATGGGAGCGATGCCGGCCAGCGGATCCTCTCCGTTGAGCAGATCCTCATAGCGCTGAGCGGAGCGGGCACGCATTCCGCCGGCGCGGGCCTCCTCAAACATCTGCTCCCATGCCGAGAGCTTCTGAGGGGCCTTGTTGCGCTGCCGGCGCTCGGCGGCGGTCACCGCGGCGGCGTGATCCTCCGGCAGGAGGAAACGATCCTCCTCCGGCTCCCGGTCGTCCAGATTATCCTCAGAAAGAACCGGCTCCTCGTCCTTGAAGAGGGCGTAAAGCTCCTTGCCGGATATCTCCTGACCGCGGTTGGTGGGCAGGTTTTCCTTGCGGGCAAGCACCCGCTCGATGTATTCGGGCAGACGGTTACCGTTTTCGTCGTAATATTCCTTGTGGGGCTGGCCGCTTTCGTCCCACGAGGGGACCCAGCCGTCGTGAGGGCCTTTTTCCTCCTCGGGCTCCGGCTCGGGTTCCTCGGGAATGCCCAGCAGCATGGGCAGATATTCCCCGATCAGCTCGAGAATGTCGGCGTTGGCGGCCTCCAGACGGGGCAGCATGATGATGGTCTGGGCGCCGGAAACCAGCACCGCACCCTCCGCGCCGCCGCCCGCAGAGGGGAAGAGGACAGCGGTCTCAAAGCTGGGCAGACGGGCGCCGCGCATGGGATCGTAAATGTAGCCCGAGCGGCTGTAGCGGCCCTTTTCCAGAGGGACGCGGATGCACTTGGAGGCAAGGAAGACGATGTTTTCCTCGTCCCGGCGCAGATCCATACCGCCCACGGTGACGGTGATGTCGGTGGTGCGCAGAGCGGCGGCCAGCAGAGAGGCTATCTGCTCGGCCTTGATGGTGACGTTTTCCTCCACCACCTCCGCCTTGACGGAGGCGAGGGTGTCCTTGAGGCGCTGTTCAAGCTCGTCCGACGGACGCGCCCGGTACCATATTATTGATGCGTTCATCGGCTGAGTTCTCCTTTCCTCGTCATTTCAGCATGGCGTAGACGCAGATGTCCGCCGCCTTGCCGTTGATCCATGCCCGGCGGGAAAGTGTACCCTCCAGAGCGAAGCCGGCGTTGTTGAGGGCGCAGCGGGCGTCGATGCTGCCCGCCGGAACCTCGGCGTCGATGCGCAGAACATCCAGCCGCTCAAAGGCCTGCTCGGCCATCCGGGCAAGGGCGGCGCTCATTATGCCCTGACCGCGGTGCTCCTCGGCCAGCCAGAAGCGCAGGGCGGCCGAACGGCGGCTGATGCCCGAACCGGCGATAATCTCGATGATGCCCGCGGGCTTGCCGTCGATAATGACCGCGCGGCACAGCTCCCGGTCGTCGTCGGCCAGAAGCCGGGCGGTTATATAGGCCTCCGCCTCCTGAGCGCTGTGGGGCAGGCCGTCGGGCAGAGAGCGGTCGGCGTGGACTTTCAGAGCGGAGAGATACTTGGTTTTCCAGCGCTTGAGTTCAAAATCCATTCTGGGGCTCCTTTGCGGTAATAGGTATCTAAGGCAACACCGCACAATTCCCGTTTTAGAACTTAAGCACGATCTTGCTTGCATCTTTTTCGTCATACTTCACAAAAATGCTCACCAATACACAAAGTATTGGTTCCGCTTTTTGTATCGTCTGACAAAAAATCTGACTGC
>JAZSQO010000159.1:0-22016 GCA_045538015.1 Acutalibacteraceae bacterium
TGTCGTTGAAATAGGCCGGTACGCTTATGACCGCCTCGTCCACCGGCTGGCCGAGAAACACCTCGGCGTCCTCCTTGAGGGATCTGAGCACAAAGGAGGACAGCTCCTCGGCGCGGAAAACCTTGCCGTTGAGGTTGAATTCCCGGTCGGTGCCCATGCTGCGCTTGAAGACCGACGCCGCCGACAGCGGAAATCTCAGTCCCCGGGCAAGAGCCGTCTTGCCCACCAGAACAGTGCCGTCGTCATCCACGCTGACCACCGACGGAGTCAGGTGATCGCCCAGCCGGTTGGGAATAATCTTTGCCTGCCGGCCGTCGTAATAAGCCACCAGACTGTTGGTGGTTCCCAGATCAATTCCTACAATCATTTTAATTTATGTTCCTTCTTGAGTTTTTCAATATATTCGGGAGCGTCAAATTCGTCGGGGGCGATCTCCAGCACCTCACGGTACAGGTCGAGGGCCTTCTGGTATTCTCCCGTGATCTCGTAATACTCCGCCAGCGCGCTGTAGGCGTCCTTGCACTTGGAATAGCGGCAGTGGTCGCACATGGGCGCGGTGAAGGAGCGGTCAATATATTCCTTTGCCTCTTCCAGCCGGCGGGCGGCCAGCAGCACAAAGGCCTTGTGGGTCAGGTACATCGCCCTGCGCCAGCCGTTTTTGGCCATTTTCTCGCTGTCCTTCAGGCAGCGCTCGGACATGGCCTTCCATTCCTCGGTCATGCCCAGCTCACGCAGGCAGCCGATATAGGGCGTCTGGCGGTCGGCCAGCTCCGGATCGATCTCGTCCAGCTTCCTGTAGTATTCCAGCGACTTGTCGTATTTCTTCTTGCTGTAGTAATAATCGGCAAGGCGTCTGGTTTTCTCCGTGCCGTCCTCCAGCTTCTTTATCAGCTTGAGATAGGGCTTTTTCTGCAGGCGGACGATATCGATCTTCATTCTCAGGTAAGGCTCAGTGATCTTACCCTCGGCATGGTACTTTTCAAGGAGCTTATCCGAGCGGGTAAAGTCGCCGCTCTCCATGCACACCTCAACAATATGGCGGGCATCCTCGTCCTCGCCGTACAGCTCAAGGTTCTTGCGGTAGGCCTCCATGGCCTCCTCGTACCGTCTCATGCGGGCGAGGGCTCTTGCCAGCCAGCGATAAGGCCGCTTGTCGCCCTTTTTGTTTTCGATATTTATGCGCACGCATTCTTCCTGCAGAGGCACGGACTTTTCATGCTGGCCAATGCGCTCGTACAGCAGGCCGAGGTTGCTTCTGGGGCGCAGGCGCTCCGGCTCCATTTCCACCGCCCGCAGATAGTGAGCCTCCGACTTCTCCGGCTGCTCGAGATACATGAAGCACAGCGCCATGACCTCCTGCAGCACAGCCGAATCACGCAGCTTTTCCTGACGATGGTAGTACTCCAGAGCCTTTTCGTACTCGTTGTGCTCGTCGTAAAGAATGTCTCCGATGCGCTCGTTGGCAATGCTGTGTCTGGGATACAGCTCCAGAATGCGCTCGTTGACCGCCATATGCTCGTCATATTTCTTCTGCTTCCACAGCAGATAGGACTTGAGATCAAGCAGCGGTAAGAAATCGTCCTTGTCCTTCAGGCCCTTCTCCACCAGCGTCAGAACCTCTTCCGGGTCGCGGCCGTTGTCGTCCTCGATGTCCGCCGCCTTGTGGTAAATCTCAAAGGCAAAGTCCACGGGAGACTCGCCCGCTTCGTAATTCTCGATCAGAGAATTGTATATCTTGAGAGCCTCGTCCTTTTCTCCTTCCTGATGCAGCACCCGCGCCTTGAGGTAGCGCATGACATCCTGCTCGGGAGAAACGCCGTTCTCCTCAAGATACTCGATGGTCTGCTTCACGCCGTCCCATTCATCCACATCGCACAGGATACGGGCCCGCCAGATATAGGCCTGCAGCACGCGGCCGTAGTTGAGGGCCTCACCCAGACTGTGGTAAGCCGCCGCCTTGCTGCCGAGGTTGTACTGATCAACGGCAAGAACAAACCAGTGGGAATAGTTGGGCTCCAGCTCAACGATCTTTTCCGACTCGGCCACCGCCTTGTCGAACTCCCGGCGGATGCTGTATATCCGGCGGCGCACCTCATAGGCGTCGGTCTTTTTCGGGTTGACCGCCTGAGAGGCGTTGGCCTTTTCGATGGCCTCGTCGTAGCGCTCCATCATGCTCAGCGCCATGGCCTGCAGGTAGAGTATCTCGGCCATCTTGCCCTTGCGGCGCTTCTCGATATCGGTTTCGCCCTCGGGCAGCTGGGGAACGATCTTCTCCCAGGCCAGAGCGTGCTCCAGCGCCGTCTCCGGCTCTTCGCAGTTGAGGTAGAGCTTGGTGCTTATGTTTTCCAGATCGGCCTGCTGGGCAAGGCTCTCCGGATGCGCCTCGGCAAGCAGAGCCTTGGCCTTGTCGTGCTCCTGCCTTTGCAGGCAGCTCCACGCGTAGTCCATGCGCATTTCAAAATTATCCGGTGTTTCCTCCAGCATACGCTCGTAGCGCTCCACCAGCCGCTGGTTGACCTCGTTGATGCGGTTGCTTATGTCCTCGTCAAAGGGCAGGCGCTGATGAAGGCCGAGGTATTCGTCCTTTGCCTCCTCCAGCTTGTCCAGCGCCAGCAGGCACTCAGCCTTGCCCCACGCCGCCTGATTGTGCTTGCTGAATCTTTCCAGAACCACCTCGTAGTCGGCCAAAGCGGTTTCGACCTCGTTGGCCCGGCGAGCCAGCTCGCCGTGGAACAGCCGGATGCTGATATCTCCGGGATAGCTCTCGGCCAGACGGTCGGCAATGGCGCGGCTGGCGGCCTCATCCTCCCGTCTGAGCATCAGCTCAGCCTCGGACAGCTCGGTGTAGGGATGCTTAAAGCCGCTCTTCTTCATGTCCTCAATGGTGGCGGCGCAGGCATCAAGATTGCCCTCCCGGCGCTCGTTCCGAGCCTTGAAGTAGAGCCTGATGTATGAATCGGGATTGCCGTTTGTTCCCTCGGCAAAAAGCTCATAGGGCACCGTGGGCTGACCCTCGGTACCGTCGATAACGGCGTTGTCTATATAATCCTTGGGGAACTTTTCGTAAAGCTCCTCCCGGTTCTCCCTGAAGGAAAAGCTGTCCTCCAGAAGCTGCCATATCTCCGGCGGCAGGTAGAAGCACTCCATGCCAAAAGCGAGGAAAGCGTCCCGGGCGTCCAGACGGGAATCCAGTCCCTGACACACCTCGTCGGCCAGCAGAGCCTTCCACTCGTCAGGATTCAGTCTGCGGGGCAGGCAGTCGTAGACCTCTCTCACCCGGTCTATCCACATATCCACCGGCGTCTTCTCCGCCGATTCTTCCTTGGCCGCCTGACGTGCCAGCCGGATTGCCTCATCGTAGGCGCCGCGCAGCTGCATGAACTCCTCGGGATGATCCTCCGGATGCACAAGCTGCAGCTTGTCGCGGTAGGCGGCGTTTATGGCGTCCTCGTCGGTGGTCTGTTCTATTCCCAATATTGTCCAGATATCCATCGTACTGCCTCCTGTTCCTTGTCCGAATAATTTGTTTATCTTATATTTTACCAAATATATATTGTTATTTCAATAAAAAAAGCCGCTTCGGGCTTTTGTCCGAGCGGAAAATCTGGTCTGCCGCAGCCCGCCGGATCGGTATTCCGGCCATCCGGCGGGCGCGCAGTTGTTACTGGAGGTAAAAACAGGTTGTATACAGAAAGGATCGGGGTAAGTTAATTCAAAAATCTATTCGCGTCCTCTGGCCGGAGCGACGCATACTCCCGGCCATGTTCGTAATGTATGTCAATAAGTTTCGCGGCGCCTCTGCCGCGCTGTTCGGGTTCCCGGCAGTGCTCCCTGCCGGCTGTTTGTCTGCCCGCGACCGTATGAGCGGAGATCCGTTGGCCTGCATCTCTCCTTTCCGGCTGTACTTCCGCCGGTCATTCCGGGCGGCATCACCTCTCTTTCGTTGTTGTGGCTTTATTATAGGCCATATATGTGTTGTTTTCTTTACATAATCTTGACGAAATTGCGAATTGCTGTGAACAAACCAAAAACAATGATGAATAAAGTATTGCGTTGGGTTTGCTTTTAAGGCCAGACGACGTCATGGTTCGTCCCGCCTTCTGGATTTCCCTTGACAACTGAACATAACAGAAAAGAGGCTGCCGCAGATTCTGCTTTCTGCGACAGCCTCTTTTTTCGTTGCTTACATATCGTCGTACTCGCCCTCGTTCATGTACTCGCGGAGGGCACGGTTGTTGTCGTAGCTTCGGTCGCCCTTGAAGATGGCCCGGTCTCCGTAGCCATAATCGCCGGCGTCCCGGCGTTTCTCCATTTCCTCGCTCATGGCCGCGTTGACCGTGGCACGCACCCGGTCGCTTTCACGGCGCCTGATGGCCTTCCACGCCGCCATAAATCCAAGAATACAGAAAATAGGTATGGACACCATTATCATAAAGGGCAGCTGGGGGTTCTCCCCGGAAAGCACGCTCAGCAGATCCACCTCACGGGGCTTTTCCACTATTTCAAAGCTCTCCGTGCGCACGCCGGAATATCTTCCCATGCCGTAGATGGTGATTTCCGCTGTGCCCTTTTCAATGTTGTCAAAGCATATGGCCTCGTAGTCAACACCCTCGGTCAGCACCACCGCTCCCGGCGGCACCATATCCGACGAGGACACCACCGCGTCCGCCGCTGAGACCGAGCTGTAGCTGACCACCGGACTGACCTGCACTCCGGCCGGCAGCCAGTAGAGGGTAAGGTCGGGAATGACCGCCTCTCCGGTATAGTAATGCTCTCCCAGACCGAGGATCTCGATATGCTTGAGGTGGGTGGAGGTGGAATCCACCATGCCGTCCACTATCTCCGGGAAATTCCAAGCCAGCGACTTGCGCAGCAGCAGGCCGCCGTCGTCCCACCAGAAGCAGGGTATTCCCCGATGATCGGCAGCGGCGGTGTAATAGGCCGCGTGGGCGGCGCGGGCCTCGGTGTTGCCCTTGTCCGCCGTGCAGAATTCGCCGATCATGACCGGGATCCCCTTGGCGGTGAATTTGCTCTGCAGCTTGTCAAACAGAGCGTCCAGCTCCGCTTTGTCCGCCGCTGTTCCCCATTCATGCACATCGGCAATGCTGGTGGTCTCGGTGTCCACGGAGTAAGCGAACTGGGCCGGGGCGTAGGCGTTCACAGCCACCATCAGCCGATCCTCCACCACATCCTTGGGCACCACGAAGTCGTTGATGACCTCCTGCTCGTGGGAACCGGCGTAGGTGCCCAGCACAAGGGTGCGGTATTTGTTCCGGCCGCCGGTCTGGCGCACCGTGTCCACAAACAGCTGGTTGAGCTGATTGACCCAGCCGGTGTCCTCTTTGCCCGGATAATCCCATGTGCTGTCGTCATCGGTCAGCTCGTTGAAGCCCTGAAAGAGCACCCGCTGGTCGTAATCGGCGAAGCGCTCGGCTATCTGGGTCCATAGCTTTGCGTATTTTTCGCGCACCGCGTCCGAATCGCTGGTGTTGACCTTGAGCCAGCCGTTGGTGCTGCCGTCGTTGTCCATGCACAGAATGCAGTACATATCCTGATAATAGCAGTATTCCACCACTTCCTGAATGCGATCCAGCCATTCGGCATCGATAACATTGCTTCCGGACACGGTGTGGTTGAAGAAGGTTATGGGAACACGCACCGCGTTGAAGCCGGCGTTGCGCACCTCCTCGATCATCTCGTAGGTGGTCTGAGGATTGTTCCAGAGGGTCTCGAAATAGGCCGCCTTGCCGTATTCCTTCTGGGGAAAGTCCACCAGCTCCACGGTCACCTCGAAGGTGCCGTCGGTAATACCGTAGGTTCGGGAAAGCTGGCTGGGGAACTTCTCGGTCAGCACCGCCGTGGTGCCGTATTTGGATATGGTGATGGTGTGCTCGCCCAGCAGCTCGTCCATGTTGTAGGCAACGCCGGTTCGCCGGGTAAGCAGCGCCTTGGTGACATTTATGGTTATGGTGGTGTCTTCCTCAAGGGTCAGGTTCCATATCTCAAAGCCGATGTCTCCAAGGCCGGCGTTCTCGTCGGTATCGATAAGGCCGGTGGCCCATTTGTATGTACACTTGTTCTTCTCGTTGAACTGGGTGGCAATGGAGGTGGAGCGCACATGGTCGGCGTTGTCATAGCGCAGAACCATCTGGTAGGCGTTGGCGTTGTGGTAGTCGTCGTAGCCCGCGTCGCTGGACCATGAGTCAAGGCTCTCGCCCAGATTCCATCCGAGGTTGATATCCTCGGCGATCTGGGAGGCGGTGGTCTCCATTACCTCCGGGTCGTTCTGTTCCGGCTCCGGCTTCTGGGCGTTCGCGTCCGAGCCGGACACAGCCGTCTGGGGCAGGTCTCCCGCGGAAACATCGCTCGCGGAGACTCCCGCCCGCACCGGCAGCGCGGAGCATATTATCATCAGAACCGCCATCAGCAGGCAGCAGAATCGTTTATTCATGTTGGACACCTTTCCGGCTTGTGCCGCAAGAGGACACAGCTGACCAAGTAAATATACCTTTTCAATATATCACAAATCCCCTGCGGCGGCAATCGCAAAAAGCATTGTTCACGAAAATTTACCATTATTCCGGCCGCGAAAAGGGCACCGCCGCGCGATATCGCGGCGATGCCCTTTGTTCTTTTGTTCTCTCAGCCGCCAAGAGCCTGCCGGATGACCTCAAGGTTTGCCTCCATTATTCCAATGTAGGTCGCGCCGTCTTCGATCTCCTCCGCCGTGACCGACTGCATGGAGTCAAGGGTGAGTATCTGCTGTCCTCCGCTCTGGGAGCTGTCTATGACCGTCCGGGCAAGCCTGTCCTCCGAGCCTTCGATAATGAGCACGCAGCCCAGCCTTTCCTCGTCCAGCGCAGCCGCCAGAGCCGCCACGGTCTCAAAGCTGGCCTCGGTTTCCGCCGAGCAGCCGTCAAAGGCGGCGTAATATTTCAGTCCGTAGTCGGAAACAAGATAACGGAAGGGGAACCGGTCGGCAAAGAGCAGGGTGTCCGCGGAGCCGCTCTGTGCCGCGAGCTCGTAGCCGCTGTCCAGAGCCGACAGCCTTTCGGCGTAGGCGGCAAGATTGCTCTCGTATTTCTCCGCGTTCTCTTCGTCCGCCACGCACAGCTCCTCGCACAGCCTCCCGCACAGAATGTCCGCGTTGACGGGAGAGAGCCAGATGTGCTCGTCCGGGACGCAGTGATGCTCGTGGTCATGGCCGTGGTGGTCGTGGTGGTCGCCGCCGTCGGTTTCCAGCACACGGCCTTCAAGCGCTTCAAGAAGGTTGACCACGATCATATCCTCGTTCCCTGACCGGGCAATGACCTCCTCCACCCATTCGTCCGACTCGCCGCCCACATAGACAAATATGTCGCAGGTGCTGATGTCCACGATATCGCCGGTAGTGGGCTGATAGCTGTGCATATCCACGCCGTTGTCGGCGATAAGAGTCAGCTCGATATTTTCGCTGCCGGCGGTCAGCTCGCGCATCCAGTCGTACACCGGGAAGATGGTGCATACTATGTCTATCCTGTCGGCAGCCTGAGCGGCTCCGCAGCCCGCGAAACAGCCCACAAGCAGCGCAAAACTCAATACTAAAAGTATAATTTTCTTCATTTATGACCTCCGGGCGACAAATCCGCCGCCGATTTGCAAAAAATTCGCAAATGTCATTATAGCAACGAGGCACCGCTTTGTCAATCAAGGCGGCGCACCAAGCCGCGGATGGTCAGCCCTTCCTGCGCAGATTCTCCTCTTTATTGAAGAAGGCGCGCTCCAGAGCTCTATACTCCTCCGGTGAGCATACCCTTTCGCACCGCTCCTGATATTCCTTAGACCTCCGGAGCACCTCGTTTATTTTTCCGCAGGAAAATTCGCCGCACCCGGCGCACCTTTCCACTCCGTGCTCCCGGGTGCATTCCAGCAGGCCATAGGTACACTGCTTGTGGGAGGAGCATCCGGAGCAGCGCATCTCCTCGGGCGGAAGGACGGTGTCTCTCCAGCCCACCCGATGCCACAGCTCGGCCACCTTCTTCAGCTGTTCCTCGGTGGAGGCGTTGTATCTGGGACACTGCATACAGTCATCGCCGCACAGGGTTATGAGCTCTTTCATATATTTTCCCTCTTTTCCGCGTTTCATCTAAGGTAATACCGCATAATTCTAAGTGCGATATTGCGTAGTCAGATTTAATCAGCGTCTCCCTAATTTTACCGCCCGCTTCTTTTTTGTCAACACCGGGTTATGGCTCCGTTTCCCCCTTCATATATTGGGACAACTGATATTTTCGGGGAGTGTCGCCATGAAGCCGCGCCGCTGGGCAAAAGGATCCGGCCATCTGTTCGTAAAAAACGCCGCCATACTTACCGTAACCTCTCTCATTCTGAGGGGCGTCGGTATGTATTTCCGCATCTGGGTGTCGGCTCTGGTGGGTGCGGAGGGCATGGGGCTTTACCAGCTCATAATGTCGGTGTATGTGCTGGCCTCCGGATTTGCCTCCTCGGGCGTGACGGTAGCCGTCACCCGCATGACCGCCGACGAGCTGGCCCGGGGCACCCGGGCCTCGGTGCGCGGTGTGCTGAGGCGATGCACCGCCCTGAGTCTGTCCATGGGAATGCTGTCGGCTATCTCCCTCGCCCTGCTGGCCGGGCCCATAGGCGAAGGCTGGCTGTCCGACGCCCGGGCGGTGTCCTCGGTGCGGATAATGGCGCTGGCTCTGCCCTTTATGAGCGTGTCCTGCTGTCTGCGGGGCTACTTCACCGCCCGCAGACGAGCCGGCGTGCCCTCCGCGGCTCAGATGGTGGAGCAGCTCTCCCGCATCGTTCTGGCCGTGTGGCTGCTGAAGCTGTGGATGCCCGGCGGAGTGGAGTGGGCCTGCGCGGCCATAATGACCGCTGATGTCATCTCCGAGGGAGCCGGCTGTCTTTATTCGGTCATCGCCTATCTTGCCGACCGGAAGAAGCAGACCGACGCTGGCGCTCACCCCTTTGTGCCGCCCTACCGGCTGAACCGGGCCATCTGGAGCATTGCCGCGCCCATCACCGCCTCCCATTATCTCACCACGCTGCTGCGCACGGTGGAAAGCGTCCTTGTGCCTGACTGCCTGACCCGCTCAGAGCTGTCCCGGGAGCGGGCGCTGGAGCTGTTCGGGCTGGTCAAGGGCATGGCGCTGCCTCTGGTGCTGTTCCCCTCCACCCTGCTCACCGCCTTTTCCACCCTGCTGACGCCGGAGATATCTCAGGCAAAGGTCACAGGCCGCTCCGGAGCGGTGGATCGAGCCGTGCGCAGGGCCATGCGCATCACCTTTTCCCTTGCCGTGCCGGTCAGCGCTCTGTTCCTGATGTATCCCGGGGAGCTTGGTATGCTGATCTATTCCGACCAGCGGCTTGAGCCGGTGCTGACCGTTCTTGCCCCGATGATGCCGCTGATGTACGCCGAAAGCGTGGCGGTGGGCATTCTGAGAGGACTGGGCGAGCAGAACTGCTCTCTGCTGTACGGCATTGCCGATTCCGTGCTGCGCATCGTGCTCATTGTGGCTCTTGTTCCGTCCATGGGCCTGCCCGGCTTTCTGCTGGTCATGGTGGTCAGCAATCTGCTTACTCCCACCCTGCATCTGCGCCGCCTGACCGTGGTGACCGGCCACGCCTTTGAGTGGGGACGTTGGATACTCACTCCCCTGGCGGCGGCAGCGCCCGCGTGGCTGTGCGGGCACCTGCTGGACGGCCTGCCCGCGGTGCAGTCTCTTCCACTCATACTGCGCATGGGCGGGATATCCGTTATAGTGTGTCTCATGTACGGCGGCGCGCTGTGGCTTCTGGAGGGCGCAAGACTCCCCGAGAGCCGAAGCCGCCGGAGCCTTTCCGCCGCCTGACCGGGCAGCACCCCTCCCTCCGGCTTGCGTTTTTCTCCGTTTCGTGGTATCATTGGTTTATCAGCAAAGACACCGCGACCCGTGAGAAGGAGGGACACCATGCCTGTCATAATTGCCTACGGAGACATCACAAAGCTTCCGGCCGACGCCATCGTAAACGCCGCCAAGTCTTCCCTGCTGGGCGGAGGCGGAGTGGACGGCGCCATCCATCACGCCGCCGGAAAGGGACTGCTTGAGGAATGCCGCACCCTTGGCGGCTGCCCCACCGGCGAGGCCCGTATCACCGGCGGCTACGATATGCCCTGCCGCCACATTATCCACACCGTGGGGCCGGTATGGCACGGCGGCGACCGTGGAGAGCCGGAGCAGCTGGCCTCCTGCTACCGGGAAAGCCTGCGCCTTGCCGAGGAGCACGACTGCCGTTCGGTGAACTTCCCGCTGATCTCCTCGGGCATATACGGCTATCCAAAGGATCTTGCCATGGGTGTGGCGCTGGACGCCATAGGCCGTTACCTGTCCGAAAGCGACAGCGACATCACGGTGACCATGGTGATCTACGACCGCGATTCGGTTCAGCTGGATCCCCGGCTGCGCTCGAGCCTTTCCGATTATATTCGCGAGCACTGCTTTGACCGCTCGCCCAAGGCCAGTCTCTTCCGGAAGGCCGCCCGGGCGGAGCTGGCCGATTTCCGTCCGAACTCCGCGCCCCTTTTCAGCTCCGCGGATTCCGCCGGCGAGGAGATGTGCTGCGAAATATACGCCGCGCCGGACGAGGATCTCTGCTGCGCCACGCCCACCGAGCTGGACGACCGCATTGCCCATCTGGACGAAAGCTTTTCCCAGACCCTTCTCCGCCTGATAGACGCCAGCGGCATGACCGACGCCCAGTGCTACAAGCGGGCCAACATCGACCGCAAGCTGTTTTCCAAGATCCGCGGCGACATTCACTACCGCCCCTCCAAGCCCACGGCCATCGCCTTTGCCATCGCTCTGAGGCTGAACCTCGAGCAGACCGGCGACCTGCTGCTCAAGGCCGGCTACGCCCTTTCGCCCAGCAGCAAATTTGACGTCATCATCCGCTATTTCATCGAGCGGGGCGAATACAACATCCTGCGCATAAACGAAGCCCTTTTCTCCTTCGATCAGGCTCTGCTTGGCGCGTAGCGGAGAGCCGCGCAAATGTCGCTTTCAAAGCGACCACAGCGTCTCCCGGATAAATTATAATGTGGCTGTAAGTCAGATGACACAGCCACATTTTTCTTATTATCGGGAGGTTTTGCAATGAACAACACCACTGAGCTCGTCTTTATTCTGGACAAGAGCGGCTCCATGAGCGGCCTTGAGAGCGACACCATCGGCGGCTTCAACTCCATGATCGAAAAGCAGAAGAAGCAGGAGGGCAAGGTCTTTGTTACCACCATTCTCTTCGACCACACCGCCTCCACTCTCCACGACCGGGCGGAGCTGGCGACGATCGAGCCGCTGACCGAGCGCGATTACTGTCCCTGCGGCAGCACCGCTCTGCTGGACGCTCTGGGCGGCGCCATCGAGCACATTTCCACCATCCACAAGTATGCCCGCCCCGAGGATGTGCCCCGGAACACCATGTTCGTCATCACCACCGACGGCATGGAAAACGCCAGCCATCGCTATGAGCCCGCTCAGGTCAGAGCCATGATCGAGGCCAAGCGAAGCGCCGGCTGGGAGTTTCTGTTCCTCGGAGCCAACATTGACGCCGTGGCCGCGGCGAAGGAGTACGGCATTTCGGAAAAGCGGGCGGTGCGCTACTGCTCCGACTCCAGAGGCACCCGGGTCAACTTCGACTGCATGAGCAGGGCCATCAGCTCCATGCGCGTCTGCGAGTCGGTGGACGACCAGTGGTCGGAGGATGCCGCCGCCTACTTCGAGGAAATCGAAGGTTGATTTTTTGCAACAGAAAGTATTTTTGATAGCTAATAATACCAACAGTATGTTATCTGTGGCATAAAACACCTGCCGTAAGGCCAAAAAACACCTGCCGTAAGGCCAAAAAACAGCGGGACGCTCCGGTTCTTCCGTAGCGCCCCGCTGCTGATTTATTGTTTCGCGAGCAGGCTGTGGATATATCCTCCAACCTGCGATTCCTCTATTCCCAGCACAAAGCTCAGCTCGTTGTTGATGAGCCGCTCGGCGCGGCGGAGAGTGGCCTCGTCCGTTCCGGCCAGCCGGCGGCCGTTTTCGGCCATTTTCTCCCTCCTGATGTAAAGACTGCCGGCCAGCACGATGAGCTCCCGGCGCTCGCATTTTCTGAGTATCTCCTTGTGGCTCTCCGCCCGCTCCTTGCGGTCATCTATCCATTCCAGCTCCTCCGGGCGGATGGATCTGATGGTCTCCTCTATCTCCTCCCGGGTGGGTATGGGCTGCATATGGCTCAGCAGCTCCTGATTGTCAAGGGGCACGTAAACCGTGGAGCTGGAATCACCCGTCGGCCGCAGCACATAGTATTCCTTCCTCTGGGAAAGGCCGGGCACGGTCATCTCCGTTATGTTATCCACCCGACAGATGCCGTGTGACGCGTATCTGACATGGGAACCTACACTGTATTGGGTCTCCATCTGCTTTTCCTCCGTGGCGGCTTGCCAGCGATTTTGCACATAGATTATACCATTTCGGAGGATTTTTCTCAAAGGCACTTTTCACCAAAGCGGCGGCGTTTTTCCTGACATCCAATTGAAAAAGCGACCGACCCGAACCGAGTCTGCCGCTTTTTTCATCCTTTATTCAGATATCCCGGCCAAGAATGAGGCCGCATATCTGCTCGATATCCTCCGCCGTCAGTCCGGCGTACATGGGCAGGCACAGCACCTGGGAGGCAATCCTCTGAGCCACCGGAGTCTTCTCTCCGCCGCCCCAGGAGGTGCCCCGGTAGCATTCAAAGTCGCTGGTCAGCGGGTAGAAATACTTTCTGGCCATAACTCCCCCTGCCTTGAGCCGCTCGAACACCTCGTCCCTTGTGAAGCGGTATCCGTCGAACGCCACGGGATAATAGGAAAAGTTGCTCTTTACTCCCGGCTGAGAGCAGGGAAGGGCTATTCCCTCCACTCCGCCAAGCCTTTTGCCGTATTCCATCGCCGCCTGCTCGCGTCTGGCGATCTCCTCGTCCACATGACGCAGGTTGCACAGACCCATGGCAGCGTGCAGCTCGCTCATCTTGGCGTTGCCGCCGGCGGCGTTCACCGATTCCGGCCCGCGAATGCCAAAGTTCTTCATGTCGTTCAGGGGCTGGGTCAGAGCCGAGTCGCCGTAGGCCACCGCTCCGCCCTCCACGGTGTTGAACACCTTTGTGGCGTGGAAGCTGAACATGGACGCGTCTCCAAAAGCCGCCGAGCTCACTCCGTTCCTTGTCACTCCAAAGGCGTGAGCCGCGTCGTAGATGACTCTGAGGCCGTGTTTTTTCGCTATGGCTCCGATGGCGTCCACATCGCACAGACTGCCGTAAACATGAACGGGCACAATGGCGCAGGTCTTTTCGGTAATGAGCGCCTCTATCTTCGCGGCGTCTATGGTGTAATCCCGGTCGTTTATATCGCAGAACACCGGCACAAGGCCGCAGCGCACGATGGCGTGGGTGGTGGAGGCGAAGGTAAAGGGCGTAGTAATGACCTCTCCGCCCTCCGGCAGTCCCATGGCCGCGATCACGCCTTCAAGGGCAAGATGCCCGTTGGAAAACAGAGTCAGCTCGGGCACGCCAAGGTATTGCTTCAGCTCTGCCTCCAGCTGTCTGTGCTTGACTCCCATGTTGGTAAGCCAGCGGCTGTCCCACAGCTCTCTTATCTCCTCGCTGAATTCCTCAAAAGAGGGCATCGAGGATCGGGTAACATTAATCATCTGATAGTTTCCTCCCGCTTGAAAGACACCGGGTCAGTAGACCAGCTCGGCCATCAGGTCGTGGCGGGCGATGTCCTCGCCCTCGGTGTCGCGGACTCTTATTCTGTCCGCCGCCTCGCGGTATTTTCTCTTCTGCTCCTCGAGGCTGTCAGACTGCACTGTGAACACGGCGATGCGGTCGCCGCTGCTCCGCGGCTCTCCCATGGCCGTGCCCGGCTTCTTGAACTGGTGGTACTCGGTTATGACGCCCTCGCTCACAAGCTCCTCAAAGCCCTCCAGCCGGTCAAAGACTCCCGGCCTGCAGTATACAAAGGTGTTGGTTATGTATTTCGTCTCCGGGCCGCGCAGTCCCTCCAGAGAGGGCGACTTCCCCAGAGTTAAGTCTACCGCCGCGCCGATGACATCAAAGCCGCATACCTTCTTTATCAGCAGGTGCTTCACTCCGCCGCCGGTGCGGGCGCTGAATTCCAGAATATTGATCCGCTCACCGTCGGAGATGAGCTGCATGAGCATCAGAGAATCCCGCAGCCCGAAGGCGTCGGCAATGCGCTGGGCTGAATCCTCTATCCGGCGGCATATCTCCTCGGGCTCGCTGACGGGAAAACGGGTGCGGTAGATGACAAACTTGTCGTCGGCCTCGATCTTGTCGCTGTAGGCCATGGAGAGCACCTTCGCTCTGCCGGCGGTGATCTGGACATCCACCGTTATCTCCCGGCCATCCACAAACTCCTCCACTATCGCCGTGTCGGTGCGGCTGAACGATACCGCCTCCTCAAAGGCCTCCCGAAGCTCGTCGGAGTTGTATACCTTCCTGACTCCCTTGGAGCTGTTGCAGTCGGCCGGCTTGACTATCATAGGGAACTCAAGCTCCTTCAGCGAGGAATCGTCGAGAGCGGTCAGCACACGGTGCCTTGCTGTGGGTATCTGATGGTCGGTAAAGACCTGCTTCATGTATGACTTGTTGGTGACATTGAGCGCCGTTTCGCTGTCGATATAGCAGGGAAGTCCCAGCCGCTCGGACACGCAGGCCACCGTATGCAGAGCCTGATCGGTACACACGGTTATGACCATGTCCACCTTTTCCTCCCGGGCTATGTCGGTTATGGCCTCGATGTCCAGCGTGGACACCCGGAAGTATACATCCGCGTAGGGCTTTGCCACCGGGTCTTCGTTGTAATCGGCCAGCAGAACGGTGTATCCTCTGCTTTTAAGCTCCTTTATAAGCGCTATCTGGGGAAAACCTCCCGCCAGCACCAATGCCTTCATATCTTTTCTGTTCCTTTCTTTGCGCGGAAAGCGCCCTTGATTATGCCGAGGATCATGGCGTACATATCCTTCATAAACACCCTTGCCCCCAGAACATAGACGCCCGCGCCCACAACGATCTGCAGCAGCAGCTTGACGATATGGTTCATTTCTATAAGCCCCACCAGCTGCACCACGCCGAACATGGCCAGCGACAGCAGCATGGAGGGCAGCATATCCTTCACCTGCTCAAGGTAGGAGTAGCCGATGAGCTTCTTGTTGGGCTGGGCGTTGACAAAGGTGCTTATCACCGCGGAAAGAACGCCGGACAGCGCTATGGCTATGGGCGTGTCAAAAAGCACCACCGCGCCCACCAGCAGAAGCAGGCCGTATATCTTTTTTATTATCTCCAGCCGGAGGTAGATATCGCTCCGTCCCATGGCGTTGATGGCCTGCAGGTTGCAGGTGTGCACCGGAAGGAACATGAGGCTGAAGCAGTAGGCCTGCAGATAGGGCACACAGGGCAGCCACTTGTCGGTGAGCAGAACGCTGACCATGGGCGAGGCCACCGCCGCCAGTCCCGACATGACCGGAAAGAGCACAAAACAGCTGATGGAGATGGTCTTGCGGGCCAGCGCCTTCATGCCGGCGATATCATCCTGCATAACGGACAGCGCCGGGAGCATAACGCTCTGCACCGCTCCGTTGACCGCCGAGTTGATGAACTGGGGAAATTGCTTGCCCCGGTTGTAGTAGCCGAGGGTGTCCTCGCTGTATTTCTTTCCGATTATCAGGCTGCGCGCCTCCTGATAGGCCGTTTCGAGCAGGGAGGATACCAGTATCTTCCATCCGAAGGAAAACAGCACGACCACCCTCTTCATGCTGCACACGAGCCGCAGCTTAAGTCTGGTGGTAAAAAGCATCACAAGGCAGGTCACGATCACATTCGTCAGCGTCTGGACGACCAGCGCCCACAGTCCGCCGCCCATCTTTGCCACGGCGATGCCCGCCGCGCCGGATACAAGCACTCCGGCGATGTTGCTGTAGAATACCTTTTTGAAATCCATTTCCCGGCCGATCTTTGATATCTGCACCGAGTTGAGGGCGTTGGGAAACAGCATCAGCCCCAGCACCCGCAGCGGCGCCACCAGATATTCCCTCTCATAATAGGCTCCCACAAAGGGCGCTCCGAAGAATATTCCGGCGTACAGCACGCCCGCCACCACAATGGACACCCAGAACACCGAGGAATAGTCTTCCTCGGTAACATCCTTGTTCTGGATGAGGGCCATGTTAAAGCCGTTCTGCACGAACACGTTGGCCAGGTTGACAAAGGCTATCATCAGCCCCAGCGCTCCGTAATGACCCGGATCAAGAATTCTGGCAAGAACCAGCTGCAACACGAACTGAGCCCCCTGCACGCCGAAGCGCTCAAGGAGCTTCCATCCAAAGCTGGTTCCGATTTTGTTATTCATATGCTTCACCCGTCATCTCCGCGGGCTATTTGCCGCTTGAGTATCTTTCGCCGCTGTATTTTATCTTCCGGAATAATCCGTAGAGACCGCCCAGCTTCTCCTTGAGGCGCATTTTTATCCGGTTCGACAGCGGTTCATGTCTGTATAATTTCAAATATGGTTCTTTGCGCATCTCGGCATAGCTGCCCTGAGTATACAAGATTTTATACTTGTACTGTGTGATGGCGTCCCGCACGGCGCTGTCGTACTTGTGTTCGGTGTACTCGTTCACTTCCTCAAGCATATCCACCACGCTCTCCAGCGTTTTAACTCTGCCGGCGGGATTGGCCATGGTCCTGGTTGTCCACGATCCGGCGGTGCCGAAGCGGTAAACGGACATGGGCCGGTTGATATACCGGATGTTTCCGCATAGCCTCAGATGGATAGACTGGGGATAGTCGCCGAAGCCCTTGACCCTGAAGTAGAAGGGAGGCCAGAAGTCGGCGCATTTTCTGCGGTACATCAGCGATGAGGTGTGATAGGCGGCAGCGCCGCGGCTGACCACCTGCTCAAAGGAAATGTCCTCATCCCCGCTCCGGCTGAACATCAGCGTTTCCTTGTTCTTCCACAGATCCAGCCGCGCGGTGTTGTGGACGCAGGCGGCGTAGTCCGGATGGCTGTCCAGAAAATCCACCTGTCTCTGCAGCTTTTCCGGGTCGCTCCAGTAGTCATCGCCCTCGCACACGGCTATGTACTCTCCGCTCATCCGGTGGAGAATATGCTCGTGCATTATTCTCACGCCACGGGAATATTGATTTTCCGTCTGATATATGGGCTTGATGATGTGCGGATACTTCTCCGCGTATTCGGCGATTATGGCCGCCGTGCCGTCGGTGGACGCGTCGTCATGCACGAACACCTCGTAGTCAAAATCGGTCTTCTGGCCGACAAAGCCGTCCAGAGCCGAACGGATATATTTCTCGTGGTTATATGTCAGACAATAGGCAGACACTTTCATGGCGATGTCTTTCCCTCCGTCATTCGCTTTGGTATAACTTTATAATTATAGTGTATGGAACTTTAAGGTGTCAATATTGCCTGCATGACAATAATATGTATAAATTGTAAATCCCGCAGGCTGTCAGGCCATGCCCCTGAGCAGCTCAATGGCGTACCGGGCATATCCGGAAATGTGCTGGCCCTTTCTGGTCACTATCGCCGGTCGGCGGGTGGATGCCTCCTGCTTCAGAGCGAAGAAGGACAGTCCGCCTTCCACACTGCTGCCACGGAGAAACTGCAGCGGAAGCACAGTCGCTCCCACTCCCGCCCGGGCCATGGCCCACGCCGTGGTGATGCCCACCACCTCCGACACGATCTCCGGCCGCAAACCCGAGGCCGCGCACATTCCGTCAAAGAGGCGGCGCAGCTCCTGACGCTCACTCAGCACCACAAAGGGCAGCGCGCCGCAATCCTTCAGATCCACCGTCGGCAGCTGGTCGCCGCCGCACTCTTCGGTTTTCGGCATCAGAGAAAGCAGCTCCTCCGGCACCGCCAGCACCAGCCTCTCCGGCTCCAGCGGTATGACATCCAGCAGCGCCTCGTCCACCGGCAGGTTGATGATGGCAAAGTCGTACAGACCGTCCGCCGCACCCTTGTGCAGCCGGGCGCTGTCGGTCTCGCTCAGCACTACCCGCAGGCCGGGAAAACGCTCCCGCAGCCGCCGGGTGACCTCCGGCATGAGATACATACATCTGAAGGGCGAAACGCCAATGTTTATCTGGCCTTTGTCCCCGGATTTGAAGTCGTCCATCGACCTGACCAGCTGCTCCTGACGGAACAGCAGCTCCCGGGCGTCCTTGACAAAGCTCTCTCCTGCCGCGGTAAGGGTAAGCGGGTTGCTGCTGCGGTCAAACAGCCTGACCCCGAGCTCGTTCTCCAGCGCCAATATCTGCTTGCTCAGCGCCGGCTGAGAAATGCCCAGCCGATCCGCCACCTGAGAAAAGCTGCGCTGCTCGGAAAGCAGCACCGCGTACTGCAGCTGCCGTGAGTTCATGTTGCGTCTCTCCTGCGTTATGAAATATATTGCCTGAAAGCAATATCAACGCATTATTAATAATACCCGTTTTCGTCCCGGTTTACAAGAGCCGGGACGAAAACGGGTATGCGGTATTTGCTCAATTTATTTGCCGCTCTTCTTTCCGGCCTTTCCGGTCAGCGCCGTCTCTCCGGCCAGATACATGGCGACCAGCCCGAGGATTATGAGCGAGGTGGAGGCGTAAACGATCACCGGAACCACGGTCTTGTAAATAAAGGTACATATGGCCGCGGCCGGCTCCCCGCCGATAATCATCGCCGCCACATAGCCAAAGAAGGTGGCTCCGCCCGCAAACAGACAGATCATTATTCCGTAACCGAAGATGACCTTCAGCACCCGTGAGATTTTCTTCATTGTCTCCTTCACAACGGCACCTCCTTTACAGTCCCATAATGGGCAGCCAGCCCATGAGTACGACGATCTCCATCACAAACTGGCCCAGCACCCACCAAAGATTATTGACAAAGGTCTTTTTGAAGTCCGACTCGGCCAGAGACATTCCGGCATACATTCCCAGCCCTAGAGGCGGGGTGATGCCGCACATAACTCCGCAGATGCAGGGCAGCATGGCCGCCGCCAGCAGCGGGTTTACTCCCACCATGGCCAGCGTGGAAATGAACACCGGCCCGAAGATGACCACCAGCGAGGAGCCGGGGATCACCATTCCGAGGAAGCAGGTCAGCAGGGAGATGAACACCACCATGCCCAGCTTGCTGAAGTTCATGGAGATGATAAAGGCCTCCATATCACCGGCCACATTCATGTCGCTGAACAGTCCGCCCAGCATATAGCCGATGACGCACACGCCGATGGCCGGAGCGATGCTCTTTACTCCGTCGGCGAACATCATGGCGATCCCGTGGGGAGTGACCTGCTTTTTATCCCTGGCGATAATGCAGGCGTACATCGCCGCGATGCCGGCGATAAACAGCAGCAGAGAGCTGGACATATACTTGGCTCCCTCCGCGCCCAGACGCTGGGTGAAGAAGGTATCCTTGAAGGCGTAATCCAAAACAAAGGGAAGCAGAATGATAACAGGCAGCAGCAGGCCCTGCCAGCCCTTTTTCAGCACTTCTCTGACGTTGGGCAGGTCTTCCTTTGCCATGGGCTTTACCTTGTAGTATCGGCAGAACAGCCATACCGTCAGCAGGCGCTGTGCAACAAACCACAGAGCAATGCCCCACAGCACCACCCAGAACTGACCGGTGGTCAGCTCCATCTCAGGATACAGCGCGGCGAAGGCACCCATGGCCGCCACTATATTGGAGGAGGGCGGTATCATGTTGCCCAGATAGCTGGCGTTGCTTTCCACATTGGCCGCCAGCTCCCGGGGAAAGCCGGACTTTATCATGGCCGGAATGGTGATGGAGCCGGTGGCCATGACGTTGCCCGGGCCGCTGCCCGAAAGGGCGCCCATAAAGCTGCTGGCAATGACCGAAACATAGCCCGCGCCGCCGGTAACCCGGCCGAGCAGAGCCAGAATGACCGCCACGCAGCTGTCGATTATCTTGGTCTTGGTGAGAATTATGGACATGGCCACAAAGGCAGTCATGGAATAGAGCAGGCTGGTGGACAGACCCTTGTCTATGTATGACCATATATTCTCCCACGTACCGGTCACGGCCACCAGTACGATAAAGCTGATAAACACAGCCTCATAAACCGGCCTCTTGAGCAGCATGAACCACACACAGATGACCGCGAGCATTATTCCGAGATACAACAGCGCCGACGGCATTGGAATCTTCCTTTCTCTCTGTTATTCCTTTTCGGTTATCACCTTGATTCCGAAGCAGTTATATCTTATCACGCCGTTCTACTCTTGTCAAGCAGAAAATGCCAATTGCCTCAGTAAATTTCCATTCCGCTGTCTTTCGTGAATCATGGTTGAGGGCGTGTCAGCTTTCTGGTATAATAAAACAAAGGCAATACCGCATAATTCTAAGTGCGATATTGCGCAGTCAGATTTTTCGTCAGACGCAACAAAAAGCGGAGGCAATACTTTGGTGTAAACATTTGAATCGCAAGCGCTTCAAATGGGCGAGCATTTTTGTGAAGTATGGCGGAAAAGATGCAAGCAAGATTGCGCTTAAGCGCTTGCGCGTGAAGTGTGCGGTGTTGCCTTTCATAGGCTGATACATACGACTCTCCGGTTTTCGCAAAGCGATTTCGGGATTTCAGCCGGTTCTGCCATGAACACGAAAAAAAGCAGTTGCCCTCCCAAGAGGGTGACTGCTTTTTCTTGTACGGATAATCGGCCCACGGAAGCCGGGCATGGATTTCAGCGCCGGCCATTGACACCGCCGTGCCTAAACTGTATACTGAAATTATACCCGACGCTGGAATGTGTCAGTAAAGAAACGGAGGACGGAATCTGATTATGAAAAATATTCTTGCTTTGGTTTTGTGTACGGCTATGCTTTTTTGCTTTGCGGGCTGCGATTCCCGGGACTATGAGGCCGCGCTGGGGCTGATGGACAATCAGGAATGGGCGGCCGCAAGGGAGATTTTTGCTGGTCTGGAAGATTACAAGGATTCCGCGGCAATGGTGACCGAATGCGACTACAACATTGCCCTTGGCAGTATGCAGAGCGCCGACTACGACACCGCTATCGCGCGGTTCGAGGCTCTCGGCGAATACAAGGACAGCGCTGCACTTGCCGTCGAATGCCTGTACCTGAAGGCTGTGGCGCTGTATGAAGACGGGCAGCACGAAGCGGCTCTGGATATTTTTTCGGCCATGGAGGACTATAACGACGCCGAGAGATATACTCTCGTCTGCAATCTTCTTCTCGACCAGAACGGCTGCATAGACGATCTGGTTTCTGAAATTGAAGGGCTTTTTGCCGATGTTGAGCTACCTTTCACCCTTGAGGAGAATGTATACGAGTTCGGTCAGCGCGACAGCAGGGATTTTTCTGTCAGCTATGATGGCTGCTCCGAGTCCACCACCGTCATTTTCTCTCACCTGAATGAAAACGGCTCCAGCTCCAGCCACGGACAGATAAACGGCATTACCGTTCTGGGAGACGCTTCCTCCGCCGATGAGATACTGATAGTCTATCCCGAATTTGCCGCCTCCGCCGGTATAGCGCTCAGCGCCCTCGACAAGGGCTCCGACCCGGAGGAGCTTATTCTGATGGTGAACGATGAGTTTGACAAGCTCATCGAAAACGGCCCCACCGACGGCAATTCCGCCGTTCACGAATTTGAGCACAACGGCTACGGCTGCAAGGCCGCCACACTTTTCCTGAGCGATTATTACCGCTTTGTGTTTACCGTTTCCATTCCCGAGCTGGCCGAATAGCCCGGACACGCTTGCGCCGGCTGTTTCATGCCTCCCCGAATCGACGGTATTTTAAGGCAACACCGCACAATTCCCGTTTTAGAACTTAAGCACGATCTTGCTTGCATCTTTTCCGTCATACTTCACAAAAATGCTCGCCAATACAAAAAGTATTGGCTCCGCTTTTTGTGTCGTCTGACAAAAAATCTGACTGC
>JAZSQO010000046.1:0-6487 GCA_045538015.1 Acutalibacteraceae bacterium
CGCAATCTTGCTTGCATCTTTTCCGCCATACTTCACAAAAATGCTCGCCAATACACAAAGTATTGCCTCCGCTTTTTGTTGCGTCTGACGAAAAATCTGACTGCGCAATATCGCACTTAGAATTATGCGGTATTGCCTTAACTTAACACACGACCGGCGCTGCCGCATGGGTGACTCCCAACGGCAGCGCCGGTCTTGTCATTCGTGAATGGCCTATGATGGTGTCAATCCGACCTCCGGCGGCGTAATATGAAAGAAACACCCTTCCCGGAGGTAATCAACATGAACATCACCGACGCTGCCGTGGACTTCGCGGCCTACATTCCCACCCTGCGCGGCTCTCCCCACGCGGTGGCTCTGCTGCGTGGAGACGATGCCCATCCGCGTCTGACCGGGCTGGTCAGATTCTTCCAGACCGAATACGGCGTGCTGACCGAGGTGTCCCTCTCCGGACTGCCCGACCCGACCGACCCGTGCAAAAGTCCGGTCTTTGGCTTTCACATCCATGAAGGGGAGGAATGCGGCAGCGGCTCGCCCATGGGCAGCCCCTCGGGAGAGCCCTTTGCCGCCGCGCTGGGTCACTTTGATCCCGAGGGCTGCGACCACCCTTACCACGCCGGTGATATGCCGCCGCTGTGGGGCTGCAAGGGAAGAGCGTATCAGATATTCCTCACCGACCGCTTTGAGCTGGACGAGGTGATAGGCCGGGCGGTGATCGTCCACGCCATGGCCGACGATCTTGTCACTCAGCCAACCGGCGGCGCGGGCGGACGCATTGCCTGCGGCGTGGTGAAGGAGAATCCCGCCATAAGGTAAACGGAAAGCGCCGCCCTCTCCATGCGCTGGAAAGGACGGCGCTGATTTTATCCCGGATTATCTGTCTGTCGAGGTCAGCTCCAGCTCACCCATTCGCCGGTCTGAGCGTCAAACTCGCCGTTGACGCCCGCCATCCACGGGCTGACCAGCTGACCGGTCACAGCGTCAAGCTGAGCCTCCCAGAGAACGTCGGCATTGGTCTTGAGGGTCCAGACACCGCCGCGGAAATATACCACAACATACTCCACCTTTGCCCGCTCCTCGGGGAAATACTGTCCCATCAGGCCAAGATAGATATCTATGGCTTGCTCCGCGCTGATAGCTCCCTCGGGCAGGGCCTCGGAATAGCCGGCGGCGCAGAAATCCTTGCTTGAGTAGTATTCGTCGTAATCCTCCCGGACATTGGCGAGGAAGTCGGCGTAGCGGATGTATCCGTGGGAGAAGGCTACATATTCATGGATAGCGTCCTCGGACGCGGCGGCGATGGTGTCCTTGCTCAGCACGAACACCTCAAGACCGTCGGCCCGGCGGTAATGGAAGGGGTTTTCCTCCGCTGCGGGCAGCTCCAGACCGGAACGGTCGTCGGGAGCGTATTCCGCTGTGTCGGTCTTGGGCGACACGGAGGGATCAAAGGGCACACTCTGAGCCAGCTCACGGGTGAGCACAAAGCCGTTGACGGTGATGCTTTCCACCTGCTCCGGCACCACCATGCGGTCAAAGATGATCCGCTGGCAGCCGTCAAGGCCGATGGTGGAGGTGCGCCGGTCAGATATGCCCTGCTCGCTGTCGATCACTGTGCTGTCTCCCTCGACGGTGGTTATCACCAGCCGCTCAAGGTCATAGGAGCCGAAATCGGGGCCGCAGAGGGTCACGCCCAGAGGAGAGAGCCTTGCCCGCAGGCCGCCGGTGCTGTCGCCGAACTCCTCCGAGGGAATGACCTCGCCCAGAGGCAGCTCGATGGTGCCGGTGATCATTTCGTTGCCGGCGCTGTACAGTATCACCGACATGACGATGCGGTCGGTATCCACCGGCTCGGGGAAGGTGAACACATCGGTGAACCAGTATTTGCCCTCGGTGCTCATGGCGCCGTCTATCCACGTGTGGTTGTTGGCCATGTGTGAGCTGTCCTCGCCCGAGGCAAAGCCGGTGCCGGTGACCACCATGCCCTGCTCGTCCGGCTCGAACCAGAATTCGCTGTCGCCGCCGGAGTAGGAGCCGCCGTTGGTGGCGTCGTTGACGGCGGGCAGACCGGCGGGATTCTCCATTGACCAGCGCACAAAGCCCATGCCGTTTTCGTCCAGCATATACTCCTCGGCGGTGAAGGTGTAGCCGCACAGCTCAAGGCTCTGGCCGCTGGCGGAGATGTAATCCTCCACGGTTCGGATATCCTGCTCGGTGTCGCCGGTGCGCCACACGGCGTTGACGAAGTCGTAGTGGGTCAGGGTGTAGGCAAGAGCGCTGCCGGCGCACAGCGCCATTACAGCCGCCGCGGCGATGACCAGCATCAGCCGCTTGTCGGAAAAGAGAGTGTTTTTTCTGTTCATTGGCAGTTCCTTTCTCGGCTGGCGGCGAATGTGCTCATACACCATCTCCAGCCGGCGGTCGGTGGAGCGGGGAAGCTCAAGCTCGGCGGACATGATGTCATGTACGCGCTTGTGGGTATTCATGTTCAGACACCGCCTTTCTCAAATGTTGCGCGGAGCTGTTCCCGTCCTCTCTTCAGCCGGCTGCCCACGGTGCCCTGAGGCAGGCCGAGGATGCGGCTGATCTCCCGGATGGTGAAGCCCTCGCTGTAATAAAGAATGAATATGGCTCGGTACTGCTGGTCGAGGCAGTCAACGAGGCTTTCAAATTCGGTGCGGCCAAAGGAGTCCCGCGCCGCCTGCTCTCCCGCGCTGTCCAGAGGCAGAACGCGTCTGTCCCGGCGCAGAATGTCGGTGCATTTGTTGATGAGTATGCGGATGAGCCATGTGCGGAAATAGGCCTCCGACCGCAGAGTGCCGATGCTTTCCCAGCAGGCCAG
This sequence comes from Acutalibacteraceae bacterium, assembly GCA_045538015.1. GTDB lineage: Bacteria > Bacillota > Clostridia > Oscillospirales > Acutalibacteraceae > SIG598. The sequence goes on from JAZSQO010000046.1 coordinate 2,840, forward strand.
CACCGTGTCGGCCAGGGCGTCGTCAATGTCCATCGGCTCGCGCAGATAGCCCCGCGCCACCTTGTAAAGGGTCTGGCGCTGGCTGTCCATCAGCTCGATAAAGGCCTCGGGGTCGCCCCGCCGGGCGGCTCTGACCAGTTCGGTCACCGGAACACCTCCTTCGCGAAATGATAACCGGTTTTCATTTTCACCTGTTAGACGGAGCAAGTGGTGGATTTTTTGCAAATAATTGATTGCCGGGATAATAATTTTTCCGGGCGTGGTTGTCACTTGCTTTTTGAAGCCGGGAATATTATACTGAAAGCATAGGAAGGATCTCATGCCATGTAAATGATATTGAATACTGAAAGGACAGTGCATATGATCTACACAGCTGTACAGAGACTCATTGATTACGGCGAGGCCTGCGGGCTCATCACCGCCGACGACCGCTTTGTTGTGCGCAACCAGCTCATGGACATACTCGGCCTTTCCGACTGGGAGGATCGTGAGCCGGCATACAGCGGCGAAAGCATAGAGGACATCCTCTCCCCGCTGATCGCCTACGCCTGCGAAAAGGGCATCATTGCCGACACCGCCAACTCCCGCGACCTGTTCGACACCAAGCTCATGGGCGTGCTCACACCTATGCCCCGGGAGGTAATCGCCAGGTTCCGCGCCCTCTACGCCGAGGATCCCGCCAAGGCCACCGAGTGGTATTACGACTTCAGCAAGAAGCTTGATTATGTGCGCGCCGGACGCATCGCCCGTGATCTTAAATGGCAGTACGACTGCGAATACGGCACCCTTGACATCACCATCAACTGCTCCAAGCCGGAGAAGGATCCCAGAGACATCGCCGCCGCCGGAGCGCGCAAGTCCACGGCCTATCCCAAGTGCCAGCTGTGCCCGGAAAACGCCGGATTTGCCGGACACGCCGGCCATCCCGCCCGCCAGAACCTGCGCCCCATTCCCATGGAGGTCAACGGCGAGGAGTGGCAGCTGCAGTATTCTCCCTACGGCTACTACAACGAGCACTGCATCGCCTTCAACGCAAAGCACATCCCCATGGTCATCGACCGGGCGGTGTTCGACAAGCTCTTCGGCATCATAGAATACCTGCCCCATTATTTCGTCGGCTCCAACGCCGACCTGCCCATCGTGGGCGGCTCCATTCTCAGCCACGAGCACTTTCAGGGCGGCAGCTACACCTTCGCCATGGCCAAGGCGCCCGTGGAAAAGGAGTTTTCTTTGCCTCAGTATCCCGCAGTAAAGGCGGGCATCGTCAAGTGGCCCATGTCGGTCATCCGCGTGTCCTCCGCCGACCGCCGGCAGCTGGCCGAGTGCTGCAACCACATCCTCGTCAGCTGGAGAGCCTATACCGATGAAGCGGCGGGCATCTTCGCCTTCACCGGCGACACGCCCCACAGCACCATCACTCCCATCGCCCGCAGAAAGGGCGATGTATACGAGTGCGATCTGGTGCTGCGCAACAACATCACCACCGAGGAGCGCCCCATGGGTGTGTTCCATCCCAATCCCTCTCTGCACAACATCAAGAAGGAAAACATCGGCCTTATAGAGGTCATGGGTCTTGCTGTGCTGCCTGCCCGCCTTTCCAAGGAGCTGGCGGCGCTGGAGAAGGCCATGGCCGCCGGCGAGGACATCGCCGCCATTCCCGAGCTGGCCGCCCACGCCCAGTGGTCAGAGAAGGTGCTGGCCGCCCATCCGGAGTTTTCCGCCGAAAACGCCGGCGATATCCTCCGTCAGGAGGTGGGCAGAGTGTTCCTCGAGGTGCTTGAGGACGCGGGCGTGTTCAAGCGCGATGAGGCCGGACAGGCCGCCTTTGCCCGGTTTGTCGGGTCGCTCTGAGAATTATGAAGCAGGCCGCCGCCGGAAAAGTCCGACGGCGGCATTTTTTCGCGCTTTATCGTGATGAATCTTGCTTTTTGCGCATAGCTCATCTATAATATATAGTAGAAATTGCCTGCGGGCAAATAAACAAAATGGAGGAAAACAACCATGAACACCGCATCCCTCAAGAAGTACGTTGCGGAGTTTATCGGCACCTTCGTGCTGGTCTTCTTCGCCTGCGGAACCGCCGCCGTTGTCGGCTGCTCCGCTGAAAACGGCACCGGCTATCTGCTGACCGCTCTGGCCTTCGGTCTGGTCATCGTAGCCATGGCCTATTCCATCGGCAACATCTCCGGCTGCCACATCAACCCCGCTGTTTCCATCGCCATGCTCATCAGCAAGAAGCTGAGCGTAGAGGACTTTGTCGGCTACGTCATCGCCCAGTTCCTCGGCGCCATCGCCGGTGCCGCTCTGCTCATTCCCTTCGTCGGCAAGGAAAGCGGTCTTGGCGCCAACGCTCTGTATGACGGCAATGTCTGGCTGTCCATGCTCATCGAGGTCATCCTCACCTTCGTGTTCGTCATCGCCATCCTCGGCGTGACCTCCAAGGTGAACAACGGCGCCGTCGCCGGCATCGTTATCGGCCTTTCCCTGACCCTCGTGCATATCCTGGGCATCTCCTTCACCGGCACCTCCGTCAATCCCGCCCGCAGCTTCGGCCCCGCCCTGCTGGTCGGCGGCGACGCTCTGAGCTGTGTCTGGGTCTTCATCCTCGCTCCCCTGGTCGGCGGCGCTCTGGCCGCTGTTGTCTACAACTATCTGGCCTCTGAGGATAAGTAATCACCGGCAAAACACAACAAGTCCCCGCGGTCGTCAGGCCGCGGGGACTTTTGCGTCTTGTCAGAAATTATCCATGTAATTTCGCTCCCGGTACTGCTTGGGCGTAATGCCCCGGCTTTTCTTGAATACGCTTATGAAGGCGCTCTGGGAGGAAAAGCCCAGCGAAAGGGAAATATCGAGGTAGGAAAACTCGGAGTAGCGCAGCATATTTTCCGCCGTGGTCAGCTTGGCCTCGGTGATGAACTGCTTTACGCTCACGCCGGTCTCCCGGGTGAACAGCTTGGAAAAGTAAGAGGGATTGAGTCCGGCCAGTCCGGCCAGCTGGCTGATGGTCAGGCTTTCGTGGAGGTGTTCGTAGATGTAGTCGATGCTCTTTCTTATGTGCAGGGAGATGACATTGGCCTTTTTCAGCGTCTTCATGCGCCCGGCAAAATCCAGCTGCATTTCCTCCAGCAGGTCGAGGAGGCCGGAGCAGCTCTCGCACTTGTCCGCCCGCTGGATGTAAATGTCGCTGAGGGTGTAGGCGGTGTTGTGGTCAAGGCCGCCCTGAATGCACACTCTGGAGATGAGGGCGGCGGCCACGATGATGTGGTAGCGCACATTCTTGACCGGGTCGTCGGACAGCTCGCCCTTGCCGGAGAAGAAGTCGATTCTGATGGCGGCGATGTTTTTGCGCACCTGCTCCACATCTCCCGAGCGGATGGCGGCGTATCTGTCAAATTCGTCGCTGAGGGGAGTGCGGGTAAAGCCGTCGTTTTTCTGGATATACAGCCGATAGTTGAGGTCACGATTGGTGTTCATTTTCTTCACCGCCGATACATTTTAACTGTAATCAAGGCAACACCGCACAATTCACGCGCAAGCGCTTAAGCGCAATCTTGCTTGCATCTTTTCCGCCATACTTCACAAAAATGCTCGCCAATACACAAAGTATTGCCTCCGCTTTTTGTTGCGTCTGACGAAAAATCTGACTGC
>JAZSQO010000048.1:0-45503 GCA_045538015.1 Acutalibacteraceae bacterium
ATTCACTGTTCCCGACGGTGTGGTTCGGATCGGGGAATGTGCATTCCAGGCCTGCGGTGGCCTGAACAAGGTTGTTCTTCCCGACGGCGTCACAAGCATTGGGAACATTGCATTCTGTGAATGCTGGCACCTGAACAGCATAAATTTCCCCGACGGAATGAAGAGCATCGGCGACCATGCCTTCGCTGAGAATTACGAATTGACGGCTATTAACATTCCCGGCAGCGTTGAAACTATTGGCGAATACGGGTTCGGCAACTGTCAGGGCTTGGCCGATGTCTACTATGACGGAACAAAAGCCCAGTGGGACAACATCGCCATTGGAGACGAAAACGAGTTTCTTCTTGGCGCCCGCCTCCATTGTCACCTTGCCAACGGCAAGTGCGGCAAAGACCTGACATGGGAGCTGACCGAGGATGGCAAGCTGACCATTTCCGGCAGCGGCAAGATGTACAGCTGGAGCACCGGCTCGGATGTTCCCTGGTATAACTTGCGCTCGCAGATCAAGACCGTGGAGATTGAAGGCGCGACCACGATTGGCAGCCAAGCGTTTAATAATTGCAGATATCTTGAGTCAGTCACCATCCCAGACAGCGTGACGGAAATTGGGAACTCTGCATTTGTCGGATGTGATTCGCTTGAATCGGTTGTTATTCCCGACAGTGTGACGGACATTGGTGACTCTGCTTTTAGCAGCTGCGATTTGCTTGCTTCGGTGATTATTCCCGACAGCGTGACATCCATCAACAACCATGCTTTTGCGTACTGCGAATCCCTTGAATCGGTGGTTATACCCAACAGCGTAACTGTGATCAATGTCGGTATATTTAACGGTTGCACTTCCCTTGCTTCGGTGGAGATACCAAACAGCGTAGCTGTAATCTGGAACAATGCGTTCAGCGGCTGCACTTCTCTCACCTCGGTCACTATTCCTTGTTCAGTGAAAAACATTTACAGCTTTGCATTCCACGGCGCCATCGCAATAGAAGATGTGTATTACATCGGCACTGAAGAGGAATGGGGAGAGGTGGATATTGGCAGTGATAACGACCCAATTCATGACGCGAATATCCACTTTGAACCCTCCGATATACTTTGCAGCGGATGGTGCGGCCCTGAGGTGCGGTACACTCTGGAGCGCAGCGGTAAGCTGACCATCACCGGCAGCGGGGAGATGTATGAGTGGAATAATGCTTCTGATGTGCCGTGGTTTGGGTGCCGTTCTAAGATTAAGGAAGTCGAGATCAGCGGCGTGACCACCATTGGCGACTCTGCGTTCAGCGGATGCGATGCCTTGATATCAATCACTGTTCCCGACAGTGTAACCACCATCGGCAACTATGCGTTCTACAATTGCGACTCCCTCGAGTCAATCACTATCGGCGACAGCGTGACCACCATCGGTGAATCTGCATTCGGCGATTGCGGTGCGTTGAACACTGTCTCGATTCCCAACAGTGTGACTACTATTGAGGACCACGCATTTAGCTACTGCCGTTCCCTTGAGACCGTCTACTACTCCGGAATCGAGAGTGACTGGGATGCAATCACCGTCGGAACGAATAACGATTATCTCCTCAACGCCAAAATCTACTACGGCGTCTCCGATCTTGTCGCCAAGGGTGAGTGCGGCAGCCTTGAATGGGAACTGAGCAAGGAGGGTGTTCTGACCGTTTCCGGCAGCGATGTCATCCCGGACTATTCTGCCGAATCTCCCGCGCCGTGGAGCAAGTATGCCTCTCTGGTGCAATCGGCAGTCATCGGCAACGGTGTGACTGGCATCGGCTCCTTTGCCTTTGAATCCTGCGTGAACCTCACCGAGGCCGATATTCCCGACAGCGTGACCTCCATCGGCGACGCGGCCTTCATGACCTGCGAGAAGCTCATGACCGTTGAAGTTCCGAAAAATGTGACATACATCGGCTCCGATGCCTTTATGGACTGCGTGGCCCTGACCGCCATCACTGTTGACGATGAAAACACGAAATACAAGGACATCGACGGCGTTCTGTTCAACAAGAGCGGCACGGCTATACTCTGCTGCCCCGCAGGAAAGAGCGGAGAATACGCCGTTCCCGACGTCGTGACCCTCATCGGCGACAACGCCTTCTACGCCTGCACAAAGATTACCTCGGTGACTCTCCCTGATGGCGTGAAGTCGATCGGAGACTGGGCGTTCGCCTACTGCAATTCGCTGGCTTCGATCAACATTCCCGAAAGCGTGAGCTCCCTCGGTGAGGCAGCCTTTACCGGCTGCAAATCGCTGGAGAGCATCACGATCCCGGAAGGAGTGGCCTCCATCGGCGCGGATACATTTGCCGGCTGTATTGCTCTTAAGTCGGTTGGCATTCCCGCAAGCGTCACACAGATAGGCAAATCAGCCTTCGCCGACTGTTCCGCTCTTACCAATGTATACTACGCAGGCTCCTCTGCCGGATGGGACGAGATGATCATCAGCTCATACAACAGTGCCTTAGCCTCGGCCAAGGTGCACTGCGCCGTGGCTGACGGCGACCTGACCATCGAAACGGATGACGAATCGGTTCAGATTGTCATTCCCGAGGGCGAGACCGAAGTCACCGCCGACACCAAGCTGAATGTCGATCCGGTTCTCGACAGCACCGGCGAGACCGAGGCCGTGTTTGCTGTGCTGGACGAGCTTGGCGAAGAATTCTCCCTTTTCGACATTACCCTTACTGAGGACGGCGAGAAAGTCCAGCCCTCCGGAGAGGTCACAGTCCGCATCAAGGTGCCTAAGGGCTACAACGCCGAAAGCTGCAGGGTCTATCACGTCTCCAACGACGGAACGGCACAGAACATGAACGCCGTCGTCGAGGACGGTTACTTCGTCTTCACCACCGACCACTTCAGCTACTACGCCATCGTAGAAGGCGAGCCGTCCGCACCCAGCCGCCTCCCCGGAGACATCAATTCCGACGGCAAAGTCGACATGAAGGACTCCACCGTCCTGCGCCGATACCTTGCCGGCTGGGACGTTGAAATCGACGAGGCCAACGCCGATGTCAACGACGACGGCAAGGTCAATCTCCTCGACTCCGCCATCCTGCGCAGAAATCTCGCGGGCTGGGAGGGCGTTGAGCTGAAGTAAGCTTTCAGCGCCAGAAACCGCAACACAAGAATTCGCCCGGCGCTTCCCGGAAACGGAAGGCGTCGGGCGTTGCTTTTGGAGAGAAAAGACAGCAGAGTTTGTGCGGTATTAACCTTGAAGCGCGAGGCGGAAAGTACTATAATTAGTATAATATATTGAGTGCCGTTTTTTCGCGCATGAAATTTCCGAAAACAAATCGGAACAAAGGAGAACACTATGAAAAAGGTAATTGCGACGATACTCGCGTTTGTGACCCTGCTTGGGGCGGTGGCTGTTGGTGTGCCGGAGAACGGCATTGGATTTGGCCTTGGTGCCAGTGCGGCTGAGCTCGATGATTTCGGTGACTGCGGCGAAAATGTGAGCTGGGAGCTTATGGATGACGGAGTTATGACGATATCCGGAACAGGAGATATGTATAATTATGACGATGAAGGTAATTCAGCTCCGTGGGAAGGCAAAGGTTGGTTCGGCGGAGCGTCGGTCGAGAAGGTTATCATCGAGGATGGCGTTACCGGCATAGGCGACTATGCTTTTTCCGGCTGCCGCAAACTCAAGGAGATAATCATACCTGATTCTGTAACAAGCATAGGGGCGTATGCGTTCAAAAACTGCGAGCTGCTCGGAAATATAAATTTCCCGAAATATATTACCTCCATCGGCTCTTACGCATTTATGTTTTGTAATTCATTTACGGACTTTACGATGCCCTCCAATGTTTCCGTAGTCCCGGAGGGAATGCTCTGGGGGTGCGAGAAGCTGGATAAGGTTACCCTGCACTCGTCTGTAACACGCATTGACGATTTTGCGTTTTATTATTTGCCCATCAAGGAAATAGAACTGCCGGAGTCAGTGAAAGAACTGGGGGGATATATCTTTGGTTCATGCGATGAATTGGAGAAGGTGACATTTCCCTCGTCACTTGAAAGTGTGGGGAACGGCCTGTTCAGCGGATGCGAATCACTGCCGGAGATTATTATTCCCGAATGCATGACTGAGATCAAAAAATCGATGTTTTTTGGCTGTAACGCAATAACATCCGTTGAGATACCGTCGCGCATAACGGCGATTGGAGAGAGTGCCTTCAGCAGCTGCATATCGTTGAAGGAAGTGAAGCTGCACGAAGGCGTAACAAGCATTGGCAACTCTGCGTTCAGCAGCTGCGAAGAACTGGAGACGGTGGATATCCCGTCATCTGTTTCTTATATTGGAGAAGAGGTATTCAGAGAGTGTTCCTCGATTGAAGAGGTAAACATTGCGGCGGGCAACAAGAACTACTGCTCGGATGGCGGTGTTTTATTCAATAAAGATAAAACGGTTTTGCTGGCATATCCGGCAAATAACAGCAGAACCAGCTACAGCGTGCCGGATAGTGTCAGAGAAATCGGGCCGTCGGCGTTCTTCTCGTGCAAGAATCTACAGCATGTTACTATGAACAACAATGTGACCAGGATAGGAGAATGGGCGTTCATGTACTGCTCAAATCTGGTCTCCGTAAAGTTGCCCGAAACTGTTGAGAAAATGGGCGATGCGTGTTTCCATTCATGCAATAAGCTCAAGCGGCTGGTCCTTCCCAAGGGAACAAAATATCTAGGGTATATGTGCTATATGTGCTATGACCTTGAATATGTCAAGATCCCGGAAGGGGTTTTGGGAAATGCCTTTGGTTTTGTTGGGGCAAGCATAGATAAGGCGATCATACCGGAGGGTGTTGAGGCGCTGGAATTCGATGCGTTTTATGGCTGCGACAAAATGAAGTATATAGCGATCCCCTCAACTGTCACTTATATTGAAGATTATGCTCTCGGAAAATGTAATTCGCTGAAGGACATTTACTACAGCGGCAGTGAAGAAGATTGGAAAGAGATTTATATTATTTCTGCTGGAAACAGAGAAATTATTGAACAGGCGACGGTTCACTATAACTGCAAGGTCGACTACGAAAACGAAATAGTTTTTTCGTTTGGTGCCGGCGAGGTAAATGTTTCTAAGGACACCGATCTGAAAGTGGAGAAAATAGATAATCCGGACGCGGAAAACGAAAATGTGGTCCATGTGCTGGAGAAAGTCAGCGAGAAATATGTGCTCTATGATATTTCTCTTGAAGAGAACGGCGTAAGCGTTCAGCCGTCTGCTCCCTTGGAGATCGTCATACCGATTCCCGAGGGTTGGGACGCCGATCGATGCAAAGCGTATTATATCGCTGCCGACGGAACCTACAAAGACATGAACGCCGTCGTCGAAAACGGCCATCTCGTCTTCACCACCGACCACTTCAGCTACTACGCAATAGTCCAGCGGCCTGTCCGCCTTCCCGGCGACACCAACTCCGACGGTGCAGTGGATATGAAGGACTCCACCGTCCTGCGCCGATACCTTGCCGGCTGGGATGTGACCATCGATGAGGCAAATGCCGATGTAAACGGCGACGGCAAGGTCAATCTCCTCGACTCCACCATCCTGCGCAGAAATCTCGCGGGCTGGGAGGGCGTTGAGCTGAAGTAAGCGCATCGGCCGAAATTCATTACAAGAGGTTTTGATATGAGAAAAGACATAAGAATAATTGCCTGCATTCTTGCGATTATTTCCCTGCTGACCGTCTGCATTCCTACGAAGGCGTACGCGGCGGACACCGTCGAGTTGACCATTGAAGTAACCCATGGCCAGACGGAAGCCCGAAAGATGGTGGATTACATAAACGAATTCCGCACCAGCAAGCTCGGCCCCAACAATGCCGGAGGCGCATGGTACTGGAATGCGGATGATACCACCAAAACTGTGTTCAACACCAACAGCTCCAATACGCTGGGAACGCTGGTTTACGATTATGATCTTGAACGCGCCGCGCAGCAGCGCGCGGTGGAGATTGCTGTGCAGTTCAGCCACACTCGTCCCAACGGAGAAAGCTGCTTCACATTATTCCCGTCGCTTAACGGCAGCGGAGGCGAAAATCTTGCGGCAGGATACAATGCATCTGCCAACGCCTATGACGCGTTCATCGCGCTGAGAGAGGATAACGCTAACCATGTAGGTCAGGGCCATAGGATAAATATGCTTAGTCCCGACTTCAACGCGATCGGAATCGGTCATGTTGTGATGGATGGCGTCCACTACTGGGCGCAGGCTCTGGGATACCGGAAGACGCCGAACACGACTCCCACCACGGCCAGAAACGACACAGCTTTAGTGCCGGTGGAGATCCTGTCCAGTTCCGTCACTCTCTCCGGAATATACGCGCAGACAAGCAGCTATACCCTTTCGGAAGGCGAGACAAAAAGCCTGCCGGATGTCGTTGCCGAGTACGCTGTCACTAATCACTTTCCGAAAGGATGGAAAGTAACAAGCTATCCTACGGTGACCTGGACATCGACCCACCCGAGTGTTGTTTCTGTGGAGGGAGACAGCTTCAGAGCCGTGGCATCGGGCAGTGCTGAGCTGAAAGCCGCCGTCGCCGGCGATCCCTCCGGAAAGACCGTCAGTGTTGCGGTTACTGTTGCGGCCACGGATATCTCCGCGGCGCAGATCACCCTTGAATATCAGGAGGCCGAATACACCGGCAAAGCACTCACGCCCAAGGTTACCTCGGTCACCCTGAAGGGGCAGATGCTCAAGGAGAATACAGACTACACCGTTTCTTACAGCAACAACAAATCTGTCGGCACCGCCACTGTGACAGTGACCGGAAAGGGCAGCTACGGAGGCAAGGCGACAGCGAAATTCCAGATAAAAGAATGCAGCCACAGCTATGCCGAAGGCAGCGTCACAAAAGAAGCAACCTGCAAGGAGACCGGAATAAGAGTTGATAAATGCACAAAATGCGGCTCTACCAAGAATGTGACCATTCCCGCCAAGGGCCATACTCCGGGTGCGGCGGCTACCTGCACCACTCCTCAGACCTGCAAGACCTGCGGAACAGTGCTTGCGGCGGCCAAGGGCCATACTCCGGGCCCGGCGGCCACCTGCGTTGATCCTCAGAAATGCACTGTCTGCGGAACAGGTCTCAAAAAGGCAACAGGAATCCATCTTGACCTGAATAAGGATTACAGCTGCGACATCTGCGGCAATACGGCGGCCTTCCGTCGCCCCGGTGACTATAACGGCGACGGGAAAATCGACATGAAGGACTCCACCGTCCTGCGCCGCTGGCTGGCCGGCTGGTCAGGAGTTACCATCAACGAACGCAACTCCGACGTCAACGGAGACGGCAAGGTAAACCTTCTCGACTATACCATCCTGCGCAGATATCTGGCGGGATGGGAAGGAATAGAGCTGAAGTAAGCCTTTGACGCCTGAAACATATTCCAAGAATTACGCCCCGCGCTTCCCGAAGAAGGGAGGCGCGGGGCGTTGCGTTCAGAGAGAAAATACATAAGAGTTTGTGCGGCATTAACCTTGAAGCTTCGGCTGAAAAGTACTATAATCAATATGGTATATTATGCGCCTGATTCCGGGCGCGCATAGAAATATCCGTAAAACCAACGGAGCAACGGAGGATACAACATGAAAAAGATAATTGCAATGATACTTTCCTTTGTGATGCTGTTCGGCACGGCGACAATTGGCGTGCCGGAGGAGGGCGTGCGGCTCGGCTTTGGTCTGACCGCGTATGCGGCGGAGGAGACATCCGACTCCGACTTGCTCTCAAGCGATACCGATGTGTCCGGCACGGATGCCGTTACATCGGGGACCGATATATCCGAACCGGAGGATCCCGCGCCCGCCGAAATCGCCAGCGGCACCTGCGGCGATAATCTTACGTGGGTGCTGACCGACGACGGTAAACTGACGATTTCCGGCAGCGGTAATATGTACAACTGGAGTAGTTATTCAAATGTTCCGTGGTATAATAATAGCACGGAAATAAAAAATGTAGAGATTTCCGGTGCTGCCTCCATCGGCGACTATGCGTTCAGTCTTTGCAGATCCCTCGCGTCGGTCACCATCCCTGATAGTGTGACCTCCATCGGCAATTATGCGTTTAGCAAATGTGACTCGTTGCTGGCAATCATAGTTAACGATTCAAATGCCAACTACAAGGATATTGATGGTGTCCTTCTTAATAAGAATGGTACAATCCTGATATGCTGCCCAGGAGGAAAAAGTGGTGATTATTCAATTCCTATTGGGGTAACGGCAATCGGCGACAATGCGTTTATCTACTGCTCATCCCTCGAGTCGGTCACCATCCCCGACAGCGTGACCTCCATCGGCGACTATGCGTTCTACAACTGCGCCTCTCTTAAGTCGGTCACCATCCCTGATAGTGTGACCTCCATCGGCGACTCTGCGTTCTTCAGATGCACCTCCCTTGCGTCGGTCACCATCGGCAACAGCGTGACCACCATCGGCAACTATGCGTTCTACGACTGCGATGCACTCACCGATGTGTACTACGGCGGTACTGCTGATGAGTGGAAAGCCATAACTATCGGTAAAAATAACGATGATCTGCTGTTTGCTACGCTGCATTGCGTTACCGTTATCGCCAGCGGCACCTGCGGCAATGATCTGACCTGGGTGCTGACCGATGACGGCAAGCTGAGTATTTCCGGAAGTGGAAAGATGAAAGATTGGTACTCTTTTTCTTCTGTTCCGTGGAACAGCTATCGTTCACAAATAAAAACAGTTGAGATGAGCGGCGCGACATCTATCGGCAACTATGCGTTTGAAGACTGCAACTCCCTTGCGTTGGTTACCATCCCCGTCAGCGTGACCTCGGTCGGCTACCGGGCGTTTTTATACTGCGACTCCCTTGTGTCGGTCACCATCCCCGATAGCGTGACCGCCATTGGCGATCATGCGTTTGCCAACTGCGGCTCCCTTGCGTTGGTCACCATCGGCGAAGGCGTGGAGGCAATTGAGGAACGGGCGTTCTCCGGCTGCAAATCATTATTGAAAATAAATGTCGACGCCAACAACGAATTCTATGCGGATATTGAAGGTGTGCTTTGTAATAAAAAAGCCACTACATTGATTTGCTGGCCCGGCGGCAAAAAAGGAACTGCAGAGATTCCGAATGGAGTGACCTTAATCGGCGACTATGCGTTTGAAGACTGCGACTCCCTTGCGTCGGTCACTATCCCCGACAGCGTGACCTCCATCGGCGACTATGCGTTTCTCGGCTGCGACTCCCTTGCGTCGGTTACTATCGGCAACAGCGTGACCTCAATCGGAGACGGTGCGTTCTCCGGTTACGGCAACCTTCAGACTGCCATTTACCATGGCTCATCCTCCGACTGGCAGAAGGTATCGGTCGGCAGTAACAATACATATCTCACCGATCACCTCTTTTTCCTTGGAGATCCCACTGAAATCGCCAGCGGCAAGTGCGGCAAGGGTCTTGACTGGGTGCTGACTGATGACGGCGTGCTGACTATCACAGGCAGCGGTAAAATGTACAGCTGGAGTTCGGAGAGCGATGTTCAGTGGAACAGCTACCGCTCAAAAATCAGAGTGATTGAGATGGACGGTGCGGAAACCATCGGCAACTACGCTTTTTCCGACTGCGATTCCCTTGCGTCGGTCACCATTCCTGATAGTGTGAGCACCATCGGCAACTCTGCGTTCTCCGACTGCACCTCCCTTGCCGTGGTCGCTATCGGCAACAGCGTGACCTCCATCGGCGGCTCTGCGTTCTCCTACTGCTACTCCCTTGAATCGGTCAGCATTCCCGACAGCGTGACCTCCATCGGAAACTCTGCGTTCCGGCAATGCACCTCCCTTGCGTCGGTCACTATTCCCAACAGAGTGACCTCCATCGGCAGCTCTGCATTCTATAACTGCACCTCCCTTGCCGTGGTCGCTATCGGCAACAGCGTGACCTCCATCGGCGGCTCTGCATTTTCCGACTGCACCTCCCTTGCCTCGGTCACCATCCCGAACAGCGTAACATCTATCGGCAGTGGTGCGTTCTCGAACTGCGACTCTCTTGCCTCGGTCACTATACCCGACAGCTTGAAATCTATTAGCAGCTCAGCGTTCAACGGCTGCATCTCCCTCACCTCGGTCACAATTCCTTATTCCGTCAAGACCATTTCCGACTCCGCGTTCCACGGCTCCTACGCGATAGAGGATGTTTACTACATCGGTACCGAGGAGGAATGGGAGGCTGTGACTATCGACGCCAATAATGCACCCATTCTTGACGCGAATATCCACTTTGAACCCTCCGACATACTTTACAGCGGCTGGTGCGGCAAGGATGCACAGTACACATTCGATCGCAGCGGCAAGCTGAGCATCACCGGCAGCGGAGAGATGTATAATTGGAGTAACTATTCCAGCTCCACCGCGCCGTGGAATTCCTACAGCTTGCAGATAAAAGAAGTTTCCATCAGCGGCGTGACTTCCATTGGCGACTATGCGTTCTACGACTGCTACTCCCTTGCGTCGGTTACCATCCCCGACAGCGTGGCTACCATCGGCAGCTCTGCGTTTTCCGACTGCACCTCCCTTGCCTCGGTCACCCTCCCCGACAGTGTGACCTCTATTGGCAATTCTGCCTTCAACTGGTGTAACTCCCTCAAAACCGTCTACTACTCCGGCATCGAAAGCGAATGGGACGCCATCAGCGTTGGCTGGGGCAACGAATATCTTCTCAACGCAACCATCTACTTCGCTGTCTCCGACCTCATCGCCAAGGGTGAGTGCGGCGGCCTCGAGTGGGAGCTGAGCAAGGAGGGCGTGCTGACCCTTTCCGGCAGCGATGCCATTCCCGATTATTCGGCTGAATCTCCCGCCCCGTGGAGCAGGTATGCCTCCTCGGTAAAATCTGCGGTTCTCGCCGACGGCGTTACTGCCATCGGCGACAATGCCTTTGCCTCCTGCGCGGCTATGACCTCTGTGTATATTCCCGGCAGCGTCAGCTCCATCGGTGACGGAGCCTTCGACTCATGCTTCGCACTGACTACCGTTGATATTTCCAAAAATGTGACAAGCATCGGTTCCGGCGCGTTCAGCGGCTGCTCCGCGCTGACCGCTATCACCGTTGACAGCGCCAACACGAAGTACAAGGCCGCTGACGGTGTTCTGTTCAACAAGAGCGGCACGAACCTCATCTGCTTCCCCGCGGGCAAGAGCGGAGAATATACCGTTCCCGCCGGCGTGACCCGCATCAGCGATTACGCCTTCTCCGGCTGCGGCAAGCTGACCGCGGTGACCATTCCCGACAGCGTGCAGCGCATGGGCATATACGCCTTCGCGGGCTGCTCCTCCCTTGCTGAGGTCACTCTTCCCGCGGCGCTGACCGATGTTGACGAATACGCCTTCTCCGGCTGCGCGAGCCTCAGAACGGTCAATGTCCCGGTGAGCGTTACTCAGATCAACGGAAACGCCTTCTCCGGCTGCTCGTCTCTGTCTGACATCTACTACTCCGGCACCTCTGCCGAATGGGAAGAGATAATCATCCGCTCCGGCAATTCTCCCTTCACCTCTGCCAAGGTGCACTGCGCCGCCGGAGAAGACGAGGATCTCACTCTCGAATCAGAAGACGAATCGGTAAAGATTGTCATTCCCGACGGCGAGACCGAAGTCACCGCCGACACCGAGCTGAATGTCGATCCCATCACAATCAGCACCGAAGAGACCAAAACCGTTTTCGCGGTTCTTGACGAGCTGGGTGAGGGATTTATGCTCTACGACATCACCCTCACTGAGGACGGCAGAGAGGTCCAGCCCTCCGGCGAGGTTACCGTCCGCATCAAGGTGCCCGACGGCTACAACGCCGAAAAGTGCAAGGTTTATCATGTCAGCAGCGACGGCACTGCGGAAAACATGAACGCTGTTGTTGAGGACGGATACTTTGTATTTATCACCAGCCACTTCAGCTACTACGCGATCGTAGAAGGCGAGCCGTCCGCACCCAGCCGCCTCCCCGGCGACATCAATTCCGACGGCAAACTCGACATGAAGGACTCCACCGTCCTGCGCCGATACCTTGCCGGCTGGGATGTCACCATTAACGAATCAAACGCCGACGTCAACGGCGACGGCGAGGTCAATCTGGTCGACTCCACCATCCTGCGCAGACATCTGGCGGGATGGGAAGGAATAGAGCTGAAGTAACATCTATCCCATTGTCCTGATATCAGGGGGTACGCATTGAAAAGAAATATAGAGGAGATCAAAGAAATCATATCGACGCGCGCAAAAAAGCTCGCCGGGGCCGTCACTGCTTTCCGGGAAAAATCCCTGAAACTAATGCGGGAGCACAAAGCTCTGACGGCAGTGATTGGGACGGCCGCGGTGCTGCTTGGTGCGGCCATATTTCTGATGTATGGTCCTTACAAGGGACTGAGTGATCTGTATATTACCACCGCGATGCACACGAGCGATCATCGCTATCTGGCGGAGCTGTTCTATTCGGATGAGTACATTGCCGAGGTGCTCGAGCGCAACGCGATACATGAGCAGTACGGAGGCTCGGACGAAATAATCCCGGTCGAAGCCTCCGACGGTATGGAGCTGCACCGGATCGAAGAGAAAGAGTTTTCCGGGTGGATGCTCATTGTCGACGATCCCGCGAGGCTCAGGGTCGTGCCGGCGTACGACTACGGAGAACTGCTGGAGGATATCGCGGCTCGATATGGAGCCGTGGCGGCAATAAACGCAAGCGGATATGTCTCCAACGGAATGAGAGGCGAGCCGAACGGTCTGGTGATTATAGATCATCAGGTGGTGCACCAGTGTGAGTATAATGTGCACTCCTTTTTCGCGCTGACCGATTCCGGGGGAGCGGCCTTCGGAACGCTGTCTACCGAGAGTCTGCTTCGAGGCGGCTTCAGAGATGTAATAGACTTTGGCCCGGTGCTGATTCTCAACGGGACACCAAATGAAATTGTAGGCGACGGAGGCGGCTTGTCTGCCCGGACAGCCATAGGACAGACCGAAGATGGACGCATCCTGATGCTGGCAGTCGATGGCCTGCGGCTGGACAGCTTCGGAGCCACATTCAACGATGTGCAGTCCATCATGCTTCGCTACGGAGCGGTCAACGCCGTGGCGCTTGACGGCGGCTCATCCACGAGTATGTACTATGACGGCGCCATTATCAATGAGCCGTGTCAGGGAATGGAAGAGCGATTCCTTCCCAACGCCATAATAGTTATCTGATCGGATTGAACATCAACCCGGCGAATAAAAATTGTTTTACAGGAGAAGCGGTTATGAAAAAAGATGCCACAACAAGAAGAGGACTCAGAAAAGTCGTTGCCACCGTTCTGGCGGTCTTTCTGCTGTTTGGCGCTGTGTCCGAGAGCGTTCCCGGCCTCAGCCTGCCTCTGTTCACCGCCCACGCGGCGGAGGTGCTCTACAGCGGAGAGTGCGGCGAGGATGGCGACAACCTTACATGGACGCTGGACAGCGAAGGCACGCTTACGATCAGCGGTACGGGCAAAACATTCTATTGGGAAAGCAGCTTGGATGTACCTTGGCGTGAATACATCACCGAATACGAATATCACTATGACCTGAAGAAAATTGTACTTGCCGAGGGCGTTGAAGAAATTCAGAGTTCGGTTACGTTCTTCGACTGTCATCCGGAGGAAGTATATATATCATCTACTGTAGCCTACATTCCTGAAGGGATAAACGGTTATAACTTAAAGAGCTATGAAATAAGCGAAAACCACCCGCTTTTCTGCGATGTAGATGGTGTTCTGTTCAGCAAGGATAAATCAACGCTGATTTCATATCCGAAGAACAGACCGGGTTCCAGCTATACCATTCCAGCAAGTGTTTCTGAATTGGAAGCGAACGCGTTTAGTTCCAGTCAGCATCTTGTCAGCATAGACTATGCTGAAGGAGCATCGTTTACCCATGTTCCGGCAGATGCGTTTTCGGGAAATATGCTCGAGTGCGTATACCTACCTGCAACTGTCACATATATTGAGGGAGGGGCATTTGACTCCGCATATTATCTGACCGAAATCAATATAGCCCCGGAGAACGAAAAATATTGCACTATTGATGGAATGGTCTTCAACAAAAGCGGTACAGAACTGGTCGTTTGTCCTTCCGGATTGGAAATATGCAAACTCGGTGCGGCGGTTACGGCTATAGATGAAAATGCGTTTTACTGGCTTTCTTCTTTGAAAGAATTTGTTGTGGACAGCGGCAACACCGTATATTCAGCAGCAAACGGTTGCCTGCTGAATAAGGCGGGAACAGAAATCCTTAATATCCCTTCGGAAATCGGGGATTTGGTAATCCCCAAAACGGTGACAAGCATACCTGATGAAACGATTGAAAATGCCGGATACGAAGTGACGTCCCTGACGGTTGAAGAAGGAAACGCAGCCTTTGTGGCGAAGAATAATGTGCTGATGGACAAAGCAGAAAAAACAGTTTTCTTTTCGGTCGGCACAAAAATTGACTTACCGGCGACTATTACCCATGTCAAAAAGTGGGGCTTGTATAGACCGTACTATGTGTGTTACGCAGGCACGACTGCACAGTGGGAATCTGTTACATTTGATCACAATAGAAGACCTGATATGGTCATCTGCTCTGATACTGCCGATATTTCCGGGTCGTGCGGCGACAATGTCAGATGGACGCTTAACAATAAAGGTGAATTGAGAATCAGCGGAACTGGGGAAATGGGCTACGCGGATTACGATAGATACAAATTCTTTGTAAAGAAAATCATAGTCGAGGAAGGCGTTACCAGCATTTGCAACAGTGCGTTCGAGCGCATGGAATATGCCGAAGAGCTCGTTCTGCCGGATTCTTTGGAAGTGATCTGGGCGGGAGCATTCAGCGAAACCGCCATAAGCTCAATTACTATTCCGAAAAATGTGAAAGAGATCTGGTACGACACAGCATGGGGATGCAAGAACCTTACCGAAATTAAAATTGACGAAAACAATAAGAATTTCTTCGTGAAGGATGGATGCTTGTACACCAGCGATTGCTCTCGCATTGTAATGTATCCGGTAGGAGAATTACGAGAATACTTTGTTGTTCCCATGAGTGTTACAGATAATTACATTTCTGGGTTATTCTATAATGGTTCCGCAACGCCGTATGACTATCGCTCAGTCGGTCAGATATTCAAGGAAACCGAAAACAACACCGCCATGCTGATATACACTTTTACAAAAGATCTGAAAATCCCCAGCAAGGTTGACGGTCTAACGGTGACCAAAATCAAAGATTACGCCATGTCAGACAAAACCAGAGTGACCGTTCTTGATATGCCCGAGGGAATGACCGAGGTCGGCATTTTCGCTTTTAACCACAACCTGAAGCTGACCGAGGTTTATGTTCCCAGCACCATGACAACCATTGGCGCTGCAGCCTTCAAGGACTGCGTCAACCTGACCGATGTTTACTATGCCGGTTCAGAAGAGGATTGGGCAAAAATCAGCATCGGAGAAAAGAACGAATGGCTCACCGGAGCAAATATCCACTTTGGAGAAACAAAGACCGCGTCGGGAGTGACCGCGGTGATTTACCGCGGCGAACTCAACATTGACAGCAAGACCGAACTGTGCGTAGAGGATGTCACCGACGCGCCGGAGATCGAAAGCGGCATTATTTCGGTGCTCGACGGGCTGGGAACCGGACATAAGCTGTTTGATATTTCCTTCCTGAAGGATGGCAAGGAGGTTCAGCCGTCCGCTCCGCTGACGGTCAAGATTCCTGTCCCGGCAGGATACGATGCCGAGAGTTGCGAGGTTTACCATGTGCTGGACGACGGAACGGTGGAAAACATGAACGCGGTGGTTGACGGCGGATATCTTGTCTTCACAGCAAAGAGCTTCAGTCTGTACGCCGTGGTGAACGATCAGGAGCGCCTCCCCGGCGACATAAACTCCGACGGCACCGTCGACATGAAGGACTCCACCGTCCTGCGCCGCTGGCTGGCCGGCTGGGATGTGACCATCAACGAATCCAACGCCGATGTGAACGGCGACGGTGAGGTCAATCTGCTCGACTCCACCATCCTGCGCAGGCATCTGGCAAACTGGCAGGGCGTTGAGCTGGTGTAATTCCAACATTCATGTAAGAAAAGAGGTTCAACCATGAAAATCAGAATAATATCCGCGATAATGTCTGCTCTAATGCTGGCGATGTGCTTTTGCGGCACAGCGTACGGACTCTCGGAAAAGGCATCCGACAGCGCAGCGGCTTATCTCAGGGCGGACATGATGCCTAGCGGCGGAAGCGCTGCCGCTCGTGCCGGCTCGAAGTCTCCCGTCATCTCGGCCGAGACGGTCTCAGGCGAAAAGGGAGACAGGGTCAAGGTAGAGATCAATATGTCGAACAATCCGGGCATCATAGCGCTTGGCCTGGAGATATCCTTTGACGCAAGCCGGCTGAAGCTGGTCAAGGCGACGGACGGAGGCCTGATCGGCAAATCCAGTTCCACCTTCAGCGACAGTTATAATTCTGCCCCATTTGTCATGATGTGGGAGGATGCCCTTTCCTCGAAAGATCACACCGGCAACGGCACAGTTGCGGTGCTGGAATTTGAGGTTCTGTCTGATCCCGGAAAGAATGGAAGCGTGATCTCGGTTGATGTGACGGATGCTTACAATTACGATCTGAATGATGTTTCATTCAGCGCGGCTGACGGCAAGGTTGTGTCGTCGACTACCACTACAAAGACCACTACAACCACCTCAAAACCGACCACTACTACCACAAGCAAAACTCAGACGACCACCAAGACAACTACCACAGCAAAGCTTCCGGCCATAGACACCAAAATCTCCAGACTCTCCGGCAGCGACCGCGTCGCAACCGCCCTCAAGATCAGTGAGTCCGGATGGAAAAAGGCGAAGAATGTTGTGCTGGCCTATGCTATGAATTATCCGGACGCCCTTGCCGGTGCCCCGCTGGCTTATGCTCTGGATGCGCCGATCCTGCTCACCGCAAACAAGGACACTCTGGAGGCGTCTGTGCTTGCGGAGCTCGACCGCCTTGGAGCAAAGAATGTATATATACTCGGCGGCACCGCTGCGGTGAACAATAAGATAGCCAGCGCGATCAAGGCCAAGGGGATGTCGGTTGAACGCATTTCCGGCGACAGCAGATACGAAACCGCTGTTGCAATTGCGGAAAAGCTGGTGGATGTAAGCGGAAAGAAGCCCAAGGAGATATTTGTGGTCAGCGGAGTGAACTTCCCTGATGCTCTTGCCATCAGCTCCATTGCGGCGCTCAAGAAATGCCCCATACTGTTTGCTCCCGCCACCGGTTCCCTTGACAAGGCTACGGCGAACTTTATTACCGGCAGCAAGTGCAAGAATGTCGTTCTCCTCGGCGGTACGGCGGCTGTGTCCGACGGCGTCAAGGTCGGCATCAAGGGACTTGGCGTAGATGTTGAACGGGTTTCCGGAAGCGACCGTTATGCCACCGCCTTGGCCATATACAAAAAGTACGACAAGGTGTTCAAGGGTGACGGCGTGGCAATAGCAACCGGCGCCAACTTCCCCGACGCCCTTGCCGGAGGAGCATATGCCGCAAAGAAGGGAATCCCCGTGATTCTGGTAGGCAGCAGCATTTCCGGCGAAATGAAGAAGTATGTCCAGTCCAAGGACTGCGACAGCGCTATTGTGTTTGGCGGAGTAAACGCCGTCAGCGATCAGACAGCATATTCCCTCTTCAAATAAAAATCTAAAGCAAAAAAACAGCGAGGAAGCACCATCAACCGGTGCCTTCCTCGCTGTTTCAGCTTTCATTTTCTAATTTTTCCCTCACTCCGCCATATCCGCGTACATCTTATAAAGCGCGCTGTACTGCCCGCCCTTGGCCAGCAGCTGGTCGTGAGTGCCCTGCTCGGCGATGCCGTCCTCGGTCAGGACGATGATCTCGGTGGCGTTCACTATGGTGGTAAGGCGATGGGCGACGGTGAAGGTGGTGCGGCCCACTGCCAGCTCACGCAGGGATTCCTGCACGATGTGCTCGCTCTCGTTGTCCAGCGCCGAGGTGGCCTCGTCCAGAATGAGGATGGGCGGATCCTTGAGGAACACGCGGGCGATGCTCAGACGCTGCTTCTGTCCGCCGGACAGCTTGACGCCACGCTCGCCGATGTAGGTGTCGTAGCCCTCGGGCAGCTTGTCGATGAATTCGTTGGCGCCGGCTTTCTTTGCCGCGGCGATGATCTCCTCGTCGGAGGCTCCCGGGCAGCCGTATTCGATGTTCTCCCGGATGGTGCCGGAGAAGAGATAGACCTCCTGCTGCACCACGCCGATATTGTCGCGCAGGGACTTCATGGTCAGGTCGCGCACGTCGTGGCCGTCCACCTTCACGGCGCCGTCGGTGACGTCGTAGAACCGGGGGATGAGGCTGCAAAGAGTGGTCTTTCCGCCGCCGGAGGGGCCGACGAGGGCGATGTTTTCGCCGCGCCGGGCGGTGAGGTTGATGCCGGTGAGCACGTTGCTGTCGGTGCCGCCGTAGCGGAAGCTGACATTCTCAAATTCAATGTCGCCCTTTACGTCGGTCAGCTCCACGGCGTCGGGAGAGTCGGTTATCTCGATTTCCGAATCCATGACGGTCACAAAGCGCTCGATGCCGGTCATGCCCCGCTGGAACTGCTCGGTAAAGTCGACGATCCGGCGGATGGAGGTCAGCAGGGTGGTGACATACAGCAGGTAGGCCACAAGGTCGGATACGGCGATCTGACCCTTGATGACGAATATGGCGCCAACGACCACCACGAGAATGTACATGACACCCTCGGAAAGGCGGTTGCTGGAGCTGAAGCCGCCCATGTAGTAATACATCCGGGACTTGACCTTGTAGAAGGCCTTGTTGCCCTCGGCGAACTTCTCGTTTTCGATGTCCTCGTTGGCAAAGGATTTGACCACGCGGATGCCCAGCAGGCTGTCCTGCACGCCGGAGTTGAGCTCGCCGATCTTTTCCCGGGATTCCCGCGAGGCGGCACGCATCCGCTTGTTGAATATGCGGGTGACTATCAGCATCAGCGGCAGGGCGGAGAAGATAATGAGAGTCAGGGGTACGTTGACAAAGCACAGAATGGCAAAGGCGCCGGCGATCTTGACTCCGGCGATGAATATCTCCTCGGGGCAGTGGTGGGCAAATTCCGTCACGTCAAAAAGGTCGCTGGTGATGCGGGACATGAGCTGACCCACCCGGGTCTCGTCGTAATAGGCGAAGGACTGCTTCTGCAGATGGCCGAAGAGATCCCGGCGCATATCGGTTTCTATCTTCGTGCCCATTATGTGTCCCATGGCGGCCATGTAGAAGTTGGCGGCGGTGTCCACAAGACGCATGGCGAGGTAAATCCCGCCGGTGATGAGCACGCCTCTGACCGTCAGCGAGGCGATGTCGTTCAGCCCCTTGTCCGTTATCTCCCGGACGACGATGGGCAGATAAAGCTCGCACACCGTGGTCAGCAGCGCGCAGAACATATCCAGTATCAGCGTGCCGAGGTAGGGCTTGTAGTAGGGGACAAAGCGCTTGAGCAGATAACGGTTGCTGTGGGCGCGTTCCTTTGGTTTGTCCATGGTGTTCATCTTCCTTTTAACAAATCGACCCGCACAGCCGGAAGGGCCGCGCGGAGTCGAGATGTGTGATATTATTGTTGTCAGTTGAGAAAATCCTTCAGCTTCTTGCTTCTGCTGGGATGGCGGATCTTGCGCAGAGCCTTGGCCTCGATCTGGCGGATGCGCTCACGGGTGACGTTGAACCGGGCGCCCACATCCTCGAGGGTGTGGCTGTGGCCGTCCTCCAGCCCGAAGCGCAGGCGGATGATCTGCGCCTCCCGGGGAGAAAGGGTTTCCAGAGCGTTGTTCAGCTGCTCGCGCAGCATGGCGTTGGCGGCGGCCTGATCGGGAGTGAGAATGGTCTCGTCCTCGATGAAGTCGCCGAGGTGGCTGTCCTCCTCCTCGCCGATGGGAGTGTCAAGGGACACCGGCTCCTGAGAGGTGCGCAGAACCTCCCTGACCTTTTCCTCCGGCACGCCCAGCCGCTCGGCGATCTGCTCGCTGGTGGGCTCGCTGCCGTTTTCGTTGAGCAGCTGAGCCGAGGCCTTGCGCACACGGCTGATGAACTCGCTCATATGTACCGGCAGACGAATGATGCGGGACTGGTCGGCGATGGCCCGGGTGATGGCCTGGCGTATCCACCATGTGGCGTAGGTGGAAAATTTGAAGCCCTTGGTGTAATCGAATTTCTCTGCGGCCTTGATGAGGCCGAGATTGCCCTCCTGAATGAGGTCGAGCATGGACATTCCTCTGCCCATGTGCTTTTTGGCGATGCTGACCACCAGACGGAGATTGGCCTCCACAAGGCGATTTTTGGCGTTCTCGTCGCCCTCGGCTATGAGGGACGCCAGCTCGATCTCCTCTTCGGAGGAGAGAAGAGCCACCTTGCCGATCTCCTTGAGGTACATCCTGACCGGATCCTCCACGCCGGTGTCCTCCGCCGGGTCGGGCTCGGCGCCGGCAGTGCTCACATCGGCCAGAACGATATCCTCCGGCTGATCCTCAAGAATGGTTATTCCGCTGGATTCCAGCTTGTCATATATCTGCTCGAGCTGCTCGGGCTCGATGTCATAATCGCCCAGAGCATCCATTATCTCCTGACTGGAGAGGCTACCCTGCTGCTTGCCGGTTTCCAGCAGATTCTTCAGTACATTTTTTACATCGTTGATTCCCATACCGTTTTCGCGGCCGTCCTCACTCGAGAACGGCCTCCTCCTTTTTATTTGATAGGAGCCAGCCGTTTAGGCAGTTTGGACACTAAGTTAAGATTAAGAATACCCCTTGAGCTTGTTGCTGCGGTTGGGGTGACGGAGCTTGCGGATGGCCTTGGCCTCGATCTGGCGGATACGCTCACGGGTAACGCCGAACTCAAGACCGACCTCCTCGAGGGTGCGGCTGCGGCCGTCGTCCAGACCAAAGCGCAGGCGGATGACACGGTTCTCTCTGGGAGTCAGGGTATTGAGCACCTCTTCCATCTGCTTTTTGAGCATGATGCTGGAAACAGCGTCGTCGGGAGCGGTGGCCTGCTCGTCCTCGATGAAGTCACCCAGATGGCTGTCTTCCTCTTCGCCGATGGGAGTTTCGAGGGACACGGGATCCTGCGCCACGCGCATGATCTCGCGCACCTTCTCCACGGGCATATCCAGCTCTTCAGCAATCTCCTCGGCGGAGGGCTCATGGGCGTTCTCGTGGAGCAGCTGGCTGCGGGCGCGCTTTACCTTGTTGATGGTCTCCACCATATGTACCGGGATACGGATAGTACGGGCCTGGTCGGCGATGGCGCGGGTGATGGCCTGCCGGATCCACCATGTGGCGTAGGTGGAGAACTTGAAGCCCTTGGTGTAGTCGAACTTGTCCACCGCCTTGATGAGGCCGAGGTTGCCCTCCTGAATGAGGTCGAGGAAGTGCATTCCTCTGCCCAGATAGCGCTTGGCAATACTGACCACCAGACGGAGGTTGGCCTCGCTCAGACGCTTTTTGGCGGTCTCGTCGCCGTTCATGATGCGGATGGCAAGGTCGATCTCCTCCTCGGAGGTGAGCAGGGGAACGCGGCCGATCTCGCGCAGATAGGCCTTGACGGGGTCGTCGATGAACAGACCGTCGGAAACAGAGCCGTCTCCGGAGCTGTCGTCCACCGAGCCGTCGATGGCGATGTCGTCCAGCTTGATGTCCTCAACGGGATCGTCCACGATCTCGATGCCGTGCTGCTCGAGGTGGTCGTAGACCTTTTCCATCTGCTCGGGGTCAAAATCCACCTCGGCCAGAGCGTCAAGAATTTCGTGGTTGCTCAGGTTGCCCTTCTGCTTGCCCAGCTCGAGGAGGTTTCGTATTGCCGACTTGTTGCTTTCGGCGGGGGTAGAATTGCTCATTGGTCACACATTCCTTTTCAGTAAAATTTATATATGAATTGGTTAGTCCTTGCGTCGGTTAAGGGACTGCAGATATTTCTGCAGATCCTCGGCGGTCGCCGATGCCACGGCGTCGCCCGTGGGGCGGCCGGCCTCCTCCTCGATGACACTGACGCAGCGGGCGACATCCTCGTCGCTGCCCGCTCCGCCGGTGGTGGGAGAGGAGTTGATTATCCGCGCTGCCTGACTCATTTCCTCCGGGGTAAAAAGCTGACCCAGAGGGGAGAGAGAGGGAGCGCCGCCCTCCTCGATGGTGTCCAGCAGGCCGGAGTACAGCCTGCGGCAGAAGTCGGATATCATCTTTTCCGGGGGCAGGCGTTTTTTGATCTCCTGCGCCTTGTCCGGGTGGTGGTAGAGAATAAAGATCAGCGTCTCCTCGGCCTTGGCTGCCCGGGGATTGTCGCGGCGCACCGGGTTGACCTTGTCCAGCCGGGCGGATATGCCCGCCTCAAGGGTCTTGAGCTGCTCTCTCTGCTCCTGAGCCCGGCGGCGCTTGCCTCCGGCCTCTATCTGGGAGAGGATGGCCGACTTGTCCACGCCGATGTCGGCGCCGATTCGGCCGGCGTACACCTCCCGCTCAAGGGGCGAAAGGGTGGCCAGCAGGTCGCATACCTCCCGCAGATATCTCACCCGGCCGTCGTCGGTGAGCACATCGTGCCTGGCAAGGATCTCGCCCAGCCGGAATTCCAGCTCGCTGCGGCTGCCGTCTATGAGCTTTTTCATCCGCTCGGGGCCGTATTTCTTTATGTACTCGTCCGGGTCCATTCCCTCGGGAATGGTCAGCACGCGCACATCGCCGATGACCGCCCGCAGCACCGGAATGGATTTGCGGATGGCCTTCTGGCCGGCGGCGTCGCCGTCCTGAGAGAGTATCACCCTCTGGGCGTAGCGGGAGAGCAGACGGGCCTGCTCCTCGGTGAATGCGGTGCCCTGAGAGGCTACCACATTCTCAAAGCCGGCCTGCCACATGGCGATGACATCCATGTAGCCCTCGGTGACCACCACGGTCTCGCTCCGGGAATCCTTGGCCCAGTTGAGACCGTAGAGATTGTGGCTCTTTTTGTATATAAGCGTGTCGTTGGTGTTGATGTATTTGCGGCCGCCGTGATCCTTTTCCATGGTGCGGCCGCCAAAGGCGATGATGCTGCCCTGCACGTCGATGATGGGGAACATCACCCGGTTGCGGAACACATCTATCAGGCTGCCCTTGCTGCTCCGGCGGGAAAGGCCCGCGCCCAGCAGCTCGTCCTCGTGAAAGCCCATGCCCTTGAGATGGTCGGTAAGAGCGCTCCACGAATCGGGCGACCAGCCCAGGCCGAAGTGTCCGATGGTTTTGTCGGAAAGCCCGCGGCCTCTGAGATATCCCAGCGCCTCCGAGCCGGCGGGAGTATACAGCTGGCGGTAGAAGAACCGGGCAGCCTCCCGGCAGGCCTCCTTCATGCGGCGGCGGGTCTGGGTAAGACCGTCGAAAGTGCCGTTCTCCGGCACCTCCATGCCCGCCCGCTCGGCCAGCTTCTTGACCGCGTCCACATAGTCCAGCCGCTCGATATTGCGCACAAAGGTTATGGCGTCGCCGCCGGTCTGGCAGCCGAAGCAGTAGAAGGAGCGGTTGTCCGGGAAAACGGTGAAGGAGGGTGTTTTTTCCGAATGGAAGGGGCACAGCCCTTTATAAAGATGACCGGCCCGCTTGAGGGTGACATAGCCGCTTATCAGCTCCACGATGTCGGTGGATTCGCTCAGCCGGTCGATGAAATCTCTGGGTATTGCCATTTATTTCCCCCTAACGATCCCAGGATTGGGGTATGGTCAGGCCAATGAACTGGCCCACCGCGTAGCGGTCGCTCATGCCGGAGATGTAGTCCAGTATGGCGCGCTCCTCGCCCTCGGCGGCGCAGGTGGCGGCGTAGCTTTCCGGCAGCCGCTCGGGAGCGGCGAGGAAATGCTCGAACAGATGCTTTATCATGGCCTCGGCCTTGGACTCCTCGCCCTTGACCACCGGGTTGTGGTAGATGCGGTCAAAGAGGAATTCCAGCAGAATGTCGTAGGCTCTCTGGAAGCGGTCGGAGAGGCGGATGACGCCGTTTTCGCTGCTGCGCACCACATCGCATATGAGCGAGTTGATGCGGGTGGCGTGACCTGCACCAAGCACGGCGGAGACCTCCGAGGGAATATCGCCCTCGGTCAGCACTCCGGCGCGGATGGAATCGTCGATGTCGTGGTTCATGTATGCTATGTGGTCGGCCAGCCGGACAATGCGTCCCTCGGCGGTGAAGGCCTCGGTGCCCCGGGTGTGGCAGAGGATACCGTCCCGCACCTCGGCGGTCAGGTTCAGACCCTTGCCTCCCTTTTCCAGCTTGTCCACAATGCGGAGGCTCTGCTCAAAATGCCGGAATCCGGCGGCGGCTACATCGTTGAGCGCCCGCTCTCCGGCGTGGCCGAAGGGAGTGTGCCCCAGATCGTGGCCGAGGGAAATGGCCTCGGTCAGATCCTCGTTGAGCCGCAGGGAGCGCGCGATGGTGCGGGCTATCTGGGACACCTCGAGGGTATGGGTCAGGCGGGTGCGGTAGTGGTCGCCCTCGGGCGCGAGGTAGACCTGAGTCTTGTGCTTGAGCCGCCGGAAGGCATTGCTGTGTATTATTCTGTCCCGGTCTCTCTGGAACACGGTGCGCAGGGGACATTCCTCCTCCGGCTCCGGCCTTCCCCTGCTGGCGCAGGCGAGGGCGGCGGCGGGACACAGGTTTTCCCGCTCCTGCTGCTCTATGGATTCTCGTATGGTCACAGCTTTACACCTCCGTCTCTATTTTACTTATACGCCGCGCTGATGGCTTTCCCCTTTTTTTGCAGCGAAAAAAATTCCGCGGTTCGCCGGAACGCCCTTTGATAGAAAACATAGGATGCGGTATATTGTTATGCTTTTGCGGCGTTTTCCCTATTTGTTAGTCGCAGCTTGAGTGATATAATTATAATATAAAACGCTTGATCTGTTTGGCTGTTCAAAAAATGGCGAAACAAAATAATTATACTTTATATCCGGCGTTTTCTCAAGGCCTTATTTATGGAAAGGAGCGCGAAAAAATGGACAGATTTGCCGAGGTAAAAAGGAATCTGAAAGCGCTGGCGGAGGAGCGGGAGGACATATGCGCCCTTGTGGCCATCGGCTCCCAGACGAGAGCCTCCGAGCCGGCCGACGAATACTCCGATCTGGATGTGATAATGGTCACTGCCCAGCCCGACGCCTACCTTGATTCGGACGAGCGGCTGAGCCGGATAGGGGGGATAATGATATCCTTCGTTGAGCCCACCATCGGCGGCGGGCGGGAGCGGAGGATGCTGCTGGAAGGCTCGCTGGATGTGGACCTGATAGTGCTCACTCCCGAGCGGTTCATATCCATGGTGGACGACCACACTGCCGACGAAATAATGAGCCGGGGCTGGGCGGTGCTGTACGACGGCATCGGCGTGACTGCCCGTCTGGAGCAGAGTATCGCCTCCGATCTCCCGTGCCGGACAATTGGCGAGGATGAATTTATCAACATGGTCAGCGACTTCTGGTTCCACACCGTGTGGGCGGCCAAAAAGCTGCGCCGGGGTGAGCTGTGGACGGCGAAGATGTGCGTGGACGCCTATCTCAAAGGCCATCTGCTGAGGGTGATCGAGCTTTACCACAAGCGGGCCTGCGGAGAGGAATACGATGTGTGGCACAACGGACGGATGCTGGAAAAATGGGCGCGGGAGGATGTTGTCAGCGAGCTGGGAAGCTGCTTCTGCCGGTACGACGCCGCTGATGCCGCCTCCGCCCTGAGAAACACCGCCGCTCTCTTTGCCCGGCTGGCGGCATACTGCGCCAAAAGCACCGGGTGGGATTACCCCGCGGGCGCGGAGAAATACGCAATGGAGCAGATGGAGTCTCTGCTTAAATGAAGAACGCGGACGCGGGATGATGCCCGTGTCCGCGTTTGTGATATCTTTACACCTTGCGTCTGTCTGTGCTATAATTGCGCCAAAGCCGGTGCCGCGCAAAGCTGACCGGCGATCTGCGCTCCAAAGAGGTATATACCATGGACTATCTTCAGAGACCGAAATATCATTACCGGCCGGCGAAGGGCTGGATAAACGACCCCAACGGCCTTGTTTATTATAAAGGATATTATCATCTGTTCTGTCAGCACGCTCCCGATTCGGAAACACCGTGGTCTCAGCCCATGCACTGGGGACACGCCCGGACGAAGGATTTTCTCCTCTGGGAGGAGCTGCCCGTGGCTCTTTATCCCGACAGAGACTACGACAGCGGCGGCTGCTGGTCGGGCACGGCCATAGAGAAGGACGGTCGGCTGCACCTTTTCTACGCCTCGGTGAAAGACGACGGCAAGGGCGGGAAAATTCAGACGGTCAGCGTGGCTTACTCCGACGACGGGATCAGCTTCACCAAGTACGACGGCAACCCGGTAATCGCCTCCTATCCGCCCG
Organism: Acutalibacteraceae bacterium; assembly: GCA_045538015.1. Lineage (GTDB taxonomy): Bacteria > Bacillota > Clostridia > Oscillospirales > Acutalibacteraceae > SIG598. Next base: position 26,433 of record JAZSQO010000048.1, read on the forward strand.
ATGGAGGGCCCGATTTCCGTGATCCGGCTCTGTGCCGCGCCGAGGACGGCGGCTTTTACTGCGTAATGGCCACGGGCAACCCGGAGACCAGAACCGCCCGCCTGCTCCTTTACCGGAGCGAGGATCTGCTGAACTGGGAATACTGCGGAATAATGAGCCAGTGGCCGGAGTGTATGTTCGCCGAGTGCCCGTCCCTTGTGCGGGCGGGAGAGGACTTCCTGCTGACGGCCTCGGTGTGCCCTCTTGAAGGAGAACGCCGGTTTTCGGTCATGTACGGCTCCTTTGAGAAGGGGCGCTTTTCGCCCCGTGTCACCGGCGAGGTGGACAAGGGGCCTGACCAGTACGCCGGGCAGGTTTTCCGGGATCATCTGGAGCGGAATATCCTCATTTCATGGATGCCCGGCTGGGATTACGCCGGCTTTGCCGAAAGGGACATCGGCTGTATGTCCGTGCCCCGGGAGCTGGTGCTGGAAGAGGGGAAAATCTTCGCCCGTCCGGTCAGCGAGGTGCGCCATCTTTTTACCAAGGACGATCCCTGCGTAAAGCGCGCCGCCGAGGGCTTTGTGATCGAGCGAGACGGCCGGGAGCCGGTGGTGTACAGGGGAGAGGTGACCGACCTCGACATTCTGCGGGACGGCTATGTCGCCGAGGTATTTGTCAACGGCGGCGAGCAGGTGTATTCGGTTCTGCTGTAAAGCAGTGAAAAAGAAACGAAAGGATATTCGCGATATGAAAATACAGAAGCTCAACCCGGGCAATATAAAGAACATTGTCAGCTGGTGCAGGGACAAGGACGCCGATTTTCTTTACCAGTGGGCAGGCGCCGGCTATGAATATCCGCTGACCGAAGGGCAGATCGAGAAAAGACTGTCCGAGGGCGCGGAGATATACGAAGTGGTTTTGGACGGCAGAATGGTGGGCACGATAGAGATCATCGCGCGTCAGGAAGAGGCCGTAGCCCTTGCGGGCAGATTTGTGCTTGATCCGGCGCTCACGGGACAAGGCCTCGGGAGCAGAGCTATGGAGACCTTCCTCGACCACTGCGCAAGGGAATTGGGGCTGAAGAAAATCAGACTGTTCGTGTTTGACTTCAACACCGCGGCATATAAATGCTACAGAAAATGTGGTTTTTCGGAGGTCGGAACAGAGCTTCGCCCCAACGGCTGGAAGGCCATCGGCATGGAAAGGATAATAGGGCAGTGAGATATGCTTGGAACTGACGGAGAGCCGGTTCGCATACCCGTGAATAGCTCAGAGGCGAAGCATTCTTATCTGCCCGCTGTGGTGAAATTCAATTATGCGGGAAAGGTCGGCGGACACCAGCCATGTGTCAAAATCCACCGCGAGCACATCGTCCATATTGGCGATTATATTCTTGCCATCAGAGCGCACGACCGGCAGGCTTGCCTCGTTCCAGAAAATATAGAAATCACCGCTGAGATCGTCCGGCGCGGCCTCGTCGATGGTCTCATAGGCCGGGAGAGCATCCCAGTCGATGCGGTTCCATCGGGTGAAAGGTACCCGGCTTTTTACCTCGCGGATAAACTGCCGGCTGTGCTCTTCGCCGCAGACCTCCGCTTGCCCGGAGATCCTCAGAGCGGCGACGCATTCTTCAAACAGTGTCATGCTGTGTCTCCTTTTCCGCTGATTTCAGAAAAAACTCCGTTTTAATCAGAACCCGCCGGGACGCCTCACAAGCCCCCCGGCGGGTTCTTTCTGCCATGTATCCGGTTATTCCCTCTCGAACAGAGCGGTCACCGTGGCGTCGCCGGTCAGCGAATACTGCGTGACGGCTTCGCCCGATTCCGGGCCGCCCTCCCAGCCGGCAAAGACATAGCCGGGAGCGGGAATTGCGGTGAGAGTGACCGGGCATTCGGAGAAATACTGGCCGCTCCATGCTCCCTCGGAAAGATCGGGAGTGACGGTGTTGACGGTCACGGTTCCGCCGGCGGCGTTGTTGGTGTCCACGGTCAGGGTGAAGTATTCACCAAGGCCGAGAGTGCCGGCCAGCAGGTCGGGCATATGCTTGTAGCGGCCGTTGATGAAGCGGCGGATGTTGTTGACCTCAAGGGTGAAGCGGGCGTTCAGATCGCTGTAGTTTATGACCCAGTCGGGGCCGTTGCGGGCGTACTGCTCGGGAGCGTAGGGGTCGTAGAGCAGCTTGAGCCGAGTCAGCGCCTCCACGGCGTCGGCAGGCTCAAAAGCAGTGGCGCGCAGATCCATGACCGTGTTGACAAGGTCGTTTCTGAACTGCTCGTTTCCGAGAAGATTCTGCAGCAGCGCGCACCACATATGACCGCTTTCCAGAGCCTCGGCAAGGGTGTTGTCGGTGTAATTCTTGCCGTCGTTGTAAAGACCGGTGGAAAATTCGGTGTCGTAGAGCATGGCGCGCCAGCGTCCGTCGGCGTACTCGTTGCCCTCGGCCGGCTCACGGACGCGCCAGATGCGCCAGTTGTTGCCGTAAAGCGGGCCGTCCTCGTTGTTGATGTACAGATTGACGGCGTAGTAGTCAAGGAGACTGCGCATATCCATCACGCTCTCCAGCCAGGCGTAGTCGGCGGGATCGGAGAAGTCTCTGGAGTATATGGCGTCCACCAGCTGGTTGAACAGCTCGATGTCAGTCTCCTCGCCCTCTTCCAGCTCGCCGTTCTTTATGAGCACGACGTTGCTCTTTTTGATGTCAAAGTTGTGCTTGATGTAGTTGTCCGAATAATCCTCGGTGATGACATAAAGACCCCAGTATTCGCCGTTGATGAACACGATGGCCGGCTCGGTGGCCTGAGTGGCAAAATCGCGGTCGGTCACCCGGGACTGGATGAAGGCGTCTCTTATCTGGGTGTAGCCGTAGTCGTTGCCGCCGTTGCGCAGAACGAAGCTCTTGTACTTGTCAAGAGGCTGACCGAAGCCGTCGGTCACAAGGCCGTCGATAAGCTCGTGCTCAAAGTAATTGTCGCCGTATTCGTCCCGGGCGGTCAGGCGGAAGCTCTTCTGATAATATCGGCGTGTGGCGGTGCCCATGATGCGGATGCCCATGTCCTGCTCGAAGGCAAAGGTGCCGTCCTCGCCGATTATCTGCACGGTGACGGGCCGCTCCCACTCCTTGCCCTTCTGGGAGAAGTTGCCCTCGATCTCCCATGTCTCGGCGTTTTTGGCCTCGGGATCGTTTTTCAGCCATTCATCGTGAGCCTTGCCGAAGACGTAGATGCCCCGCTCGTAGTCGAAGAGGTCGGCGCTGTCCATGACGAGGGAAACGATCTTGATGTTCTTGTAGTAAAGACCGACGAGATAGGTGGCGGTGACCGTCTCGCTGCGGCGTCCCTTGCTGTCAAAGGCGGCGGCGCGGATGACGGTGCCCTTGTTGACCTTGCCCGGAGTGTGATTGGATTCGGCGGTGAACTCCGAGGCTTTGATGGCGGCCAGCATATTCTTTTCGCCGGAGCGATCCTCGACGAGCAGGCCCTCCTCGGGGAAGATATCGGAGGAAGCGGTGGGCTGGGTGCCGTCCAGGGTGTAGCGGATGGTCATGCCCTTTTTCGCGGAGGCGGTGAGGGTGAAAGGCTCGCCGTAATGGCCCGAGGCGTGGCTGAAGGCGGGGGTATCGATGTCCTCGGAAACAACGCAGTCGGAGCCGGAGGGGACGGGAGCGGAGCCTGAGCAGCCAACGCCGGCAATCAGCCCGGCGCAGAGCACCGCGAGCATGAACGCGGCAAGCAGAAGTCGTTTCATAAAAACCTCCCTGAATGTATGGACAAATTTCTGTCTTTACATTATAATATACAGGCATGAAATAAGCAAGCGTTGCATAAAATGACGAAAATGGCCGGAATGCCGCCCTGATGGCAAATTAATGCTTGCAAATTCCGGCGATGTATGCTAATATACTTTAGCACATATCGCATATGGGGTGCTATGCCCCTTCGTTGCCCGCTTCGGGCATCGGGTTTTGCGCCGGCCACATCGGCCGTGTCCGCAAGGACATATGGCGACAAAAGCTGATATTCCGCTGCTCTGTCCGTTGGCTGGGCAGGGTAAGAATGTCTGAAATTTTAGGAGGTAATTCCAATGGCCAACAACAAGTTCCTTGAGATCATCGCCGCGGATTCCATCCGCGAAGACAAGCCCCAGTTCTCCATCGGTGACACTGTCCGCGTTTTCGTCAAGATCCGCGAGGGTGAGCGCGAGAGAATCCAGGCCTTCGAGGGCACCGTCATCGCCCGCAGAGGTCACGGCGTTTCCGAGACCTTCACCGTCCGCCGCGTTTCCTACGGCGTTGGCGTCGAGAGAGTCTTCCCCTACAACAGCCCCAACATTGACAAGGTCGAGATCATCCGTCACGGTCGTGTCCGCAGAAGCAAGCTCTATTATCTGCGTGACCGCGTTGGTAAGGCTGCCAAGGTCAAGGAGCAGCTCAGATAAGATCATTCACTATGGCGCTAAGGGACGGTTTCTCGTCCCTTTTTGCTTATTTTTGCGTTTTACCGGCCAGCTGAGGCCGGTTGCGGAGGAAATGCTATGAACAATTATCCGGGAACTTACAAAAACGCAAATTCCGGCAGCAATGAACCCCAGCGGCTGACCGGCTTTTCGGCCGAGATTTACGAATGGCTGGAGGCCATCGCCTTTGCTCTGGGCATTGTTGTGCTGCTGTTCACCTTTGTATTCCGCATCGTCAGCGTGTCGGGCGAATCCATGGAGGGTACCCTCCACGGTGACGACCGCGTGCTGGTGTGGAGTATGTTCTACACTCCCGAGCAGGACGACATCATAATCATTCTGCCCGAGGACGAGGTGGAGGGCGAGACTCTGGCCGACACCATCTTCCTCAACAAGCCCCTTGTCAAGAGGATCGTGGCCACCGAAAACCAGTGGATCGAGATCCGCGAGGGCAAGGTCTATGTGGCCGACAGTCAGGAGGCTCTTGCCTCGGTGGAGCCCTTCGATTCCGGCTCTGCCACCGCCTTTGACAGCGAAACTCCCGGCGGCAGCTTCCTGCCCGAATTTACCCAGATGCAGATCCCCGAGGACTGCGCCTTTGCCATGGGCGACAACCGTGGCAACTCCACCGACAGCCGCGATGCCCGCGTTGGATTTATCGACTACGACAACATCCTGGGCGAGGTCGTGTTCCGCATCTACCCGTTCGACGACGGCTTCGGAACGGTAGATTAACCGCCGTCACAGCGTTATTTATCATCGTGAGTCAGAATATACAATGGTATCCCGGTCACATGACCAAGACCCGCCGCAAGATCGTTGAGAACCTCAAGCTGGTGGACGCGGTGGTGGAGGTCATTGACGCGCGCATCCCCATAAGCAGCCGCAACCCGGAGATCGACTCCATCACCGCGGGCAAGCCCCGCATCGTGCTGCTCAACAAGGCTGATTACGCCGACGCCGACGCCACCGCCAGATGGTGCGCGTATTTTTCGCGCGTCGGCGTTCTTGCTATATCCTGCGACTGCCGCACCGGCAAGGGACTCAACTCCTTCATTCCCTCGGTCAAGAAGCTGCTGGCCGACAAGATCGCCGCGTGGGCCGAAAAGGGCATGAAGGGCCACTATGTCCGGCTGATGGTGGTGGGCATCCCCAATGTGGGCAAGTCCTCCTTCATCAACCGTATGTCCGGTTCCTCCAAGGCGAGAGTGGCCGACCGTCCCGGCGTCACCCGGGGCAACCAGTGGTTCAACATCGGCAGCAGCACCGAGCTGCTGGACACTCCCCGCGGGCTGTGGGCCAAGTTTGATGATCCTCAGGTGGGCCGCTATCTTGCCTACACCGGCGCGGTCAAGGACGCCATCCTCGACCCGGAGACTCTGTGCATCGAGCTTATCGGCCTGCTCAGGGATATTTCTCCCGCGCCCTTCATGGAGCGCTACAAGCTGACCTCCATCGAAGGCATGGCGCCCGAGGAGATACTGGAGGCGGTGGCTCGCAAGCGGGGTATGCTCATTTCCGGCGGAGAAGCCGATACCGAGCGCGCCGCCATCACCATCATTGACGAATTCCGCGGAGCCAAGCTGGGTCGTGTGACTCTTGAGCTGCCGCCCACGGAGGAAAAGCAATGAGCCGCCCGAAGAAAACCGACCTTCCCGAAACCGACTGGCTGCTCTACGAGCGGACAGCCCGGGAGGAGGGCTACACCCTTGTGTGCGGTGTGGACGAGGCGGGACGCGGCCCTCTGGCCGGCCCGGTCTTTGCCGCGGCGGTGATTCTTCCGCCCGACACCCTCATCGAGGGCGTGAACGATTCCAAAAAGCTCTCCGAAAAGAAGCGGGAGGCTCTTTTTGACGTTATCCGCGAAAAGGCGCTGGCCTACGGCATTGCCGCCGCCGACCATTCGGAGATCGACGAAATAAACATTCTCAACGCCACCTACCTTGCCATGAAGCGGGCGGTGGCCATGCTGGAGCCGTGCCCCGATCTCATCATCGTGGACGGCAACCGCCTGCCGCCGGAGCTGCCCGCCGAAGGGCGCACTCTGGTTAAGGGCGACGCGCTGTGCCACAGCATCGCCTGCGCCTCCATCCTTGCCAAGGTGTCCCGAGACCGGTTTATGCTGGCCATGGCGGAAAAATACCCGGAATATTCCTTTGAAAAGCACAAGGGCTACGGCACCGCGGTGCACATCGCCGCCCTGCGGGAGCACGGAATGTGTCCCATCCACCGCCGAAGCTTCCTGAAAAAGATCGAGGGCATACCCCAGTGAACGCCCGGGAAAAGGGACTGCTGGGCGAAAGCGCTGCCGCTGACTATCTGAGGGGCAAGGGCTACGATATAATCGAAAGAAATTATCATTCCCGCAGCGGAGAGATCGACATCATCGCCTCCGGGCATGGATATATTGTATTTGCCGAGGTAAAGCTGAGGGCGGAAAGGGCGCTGGTCAGCGGCCTTGAGGCGGTGGACGCGCGCAAGATGCGCCGGATATACAAAACCGCCTGCAGGTGGCTGCAGGAGCATCCCTCTGAGCTTCAGCCCCGCTTCGATGTTATCCAGATAACCCGATCGGAGAGCGGCTTTGCCTTTGAGCATATTGAACACGCCTTTGGCGCGGAGGTGTGTGATGAAATTTTTTGACCTGCACTGCGACACGGCCTTTGAATGTGTTACGCGGATGAACGGCAGAGACCTTGCCGCCGGCGCTCACCATCTTTCTCTGGAAAGAGGCGGCTGCTTTGAGGCATGGCATCAGGTTTTTGCCGTGTTCATGCCCGACGAGTACCGTGGCGACGCCGCTGTGGCTCACTACGAAAGAGTGCGCGATTACATTTACCGCCAGCAGGAGCTGTTTCCCGACCGCTTCGTGCTGTGCCGGACCGCCGCAGACCTGGAGGCCGCCGAGGGGCCCGGAATGTGCGGCGCCATACTTTCCGTTGAGGGCGGCTCGGCTGTGGCCGGCTCCATTGACCGGCTCCGTTCTCTCTATGAGGACGGCGTGCGGCTGATGACCCTTACATGGAACGCTGAAAACGAGATCGGCCACGGCGTTGGCTCAACCGTGGGCGGCGGCCTATCCTCCTTCGGGCGGCAGGCGGTGGCTCTGATGAACGAGCTGGGCATGATCGTGGATGTTTCCCATCTGTCCGACGCCGGCTTTGCCGATGTGGCTGAGCTTTCCCGGAAGCCCTTTGTGGCCTCCCACTCCTGCTCCCGCAGGCTGTGCGGACACCGCCGCAATCTTACCGACGAGATGTTCGGAGTCATCCGGGAAAAGGGCGGCCTTGTGGGCATCAACTTCTGCCGGGAATTCCTCGAGGAGAAGGGCGACACCGACGCCGACGACATCCTGCACCACACCGAGCATTTTCTCGGCCTTGGAGGCGAGAGGATCGTGTGCATGGGCTCCGACTTCGACGGCACCGACATTCCCGACGGCCTGACCGGCGTTGAATCCATACCCGCGCTGTACGAGCGCTTTCTGAAAGCAAATTATCCCGAAAGTCTGGTGGAAGACATCTTCTTCGGCAACGCCAAGCGATTCTTCTCCGCCGCTCTCGGCTGATTATAATGGAGGTTTGATTTATGCAGTATACAAGCACACGCGATTCTTCCGTACGCGTTGATTCGGCCACAGCCATCGCCACCGGCATCAGCCCGGACGGCGGTCTGTACGTTCCCGTTGAGCTGCCGGTGTACGACTACGCCGACCTCACCCGGGTCATGAACGCCGGCTACTGCGAGCGCGCTGTTGACATTCTCAGCGAGTTCCTCACCGACTTTTCCAAGTCCGAGCTGCGCGAGTGCGTTACTCAGGCCTACGAGGGCAAGTTCCGCGAGGACGGCGAGATCGCTCCCGTTCACGCCCTGACCGACAAGGAATACATCCTTGAGCTGTGGCACGGCCCCACCTGCGCCTTCAAGGACATGGCGCTCCAGCTGCTGCCCCACCTGCTGCGCAAGGCTACCCTCAAGACCGGCTCCAACAAGGAAGTCATCATCCTCGTGGCCACCTCCGGCGACACCGGAAAGGCGGCTCTGGAAGGTTTCGCCGATGTTCCCGGCACCCGCATCATCGTCTTCTATCCCGACGAGGGCGTGAGCAACATCCAGAAGCTGCAGATGACCACTCAGGAAGGCGCCAATGTGGGCGTCTGCGCCGTCAAGGGCAACTTTGACGATGCCCAGACCGGCGTGAAGAAAATCTTCCTCGATCCTGCTATGAAGGAGGCTCTTGCCGCCAACGGAATGCAGTTCTCCTCCGCCAACTCCATCAACCTCGGCCGTTTGGTTCCCCAGATCGTCTATTATATTTCCGCCTATCTTGACCTGATGTGCAGCGGAAAGATGGACTACGAGGGCGAGCAGGTCAACATCGTTGTGCCCACCGGCAACTTCGGCAACATTCTGGCCGCCTTCTACGCCAAGCAGATCGGTCTGCCGGTCAAGAAGCTCATCTGCGCTTCCAACGCCAACAATGTTTTGACCGACTTCATCCGCACCGGCGTTTACGACCGCAACCGCTCCTTCCACACCACCATCTCTCCCTCCATGGATATCCTTATCTCCAGCAACCTCGAGCGCCTTATCTACCACCTGACCGACGGCGACAGTGTCCGGGTCAGCAAGTGGATGGCCGAGCTGGCCGCCACCGGCCGCTACGAGGTGGACGACGATGTGAAGGCCAGGCTGCAGGAGACCTTCTGGGCCGGATACTGCGACGATGCCGGAACCAAGACCACCATCAAGGACGTCTTTGACGACTACGGCTATCTGTGCGACACTCACACCGCCGTCGGTCTGAATGTCTACAACCAGTATGTGCAGGCCACCGGCGACACCGAGACTCCGGTCATCGTGGCCTCCACCGCCAATCCCTTCAAGTTCGCTCCCAGCGTGCTGGCCGCCATCAGCGAGGTCGATCCCAGCCGCAGCGAGTTTGACATCATCAACGAGCTGTCGGTCATGAGCAGCGCTCCCGTTCCCGAGCAGCTGGCCGACCTGCGCACCAAGGAAGTGCGCTTCGACAAGCTGTGCGACCGCGAGAAGATGAACGATGTGGTTCTGGAGATGCTTGGTCTGAAGTAATTATCATAAAAACACACAACGAGGCTGCCGCGTGTTTGCGCGGCGGCCTCGTTTTAATATATTCCCTTCACTTCAGCAGCGGCTGGATCTGACGGCCGTTCATGGCCGCCTCGATGGTTTCGGGGATCAGCTCGAAGTGGGCAATGAGCGAGCCGGGCTTGCCCGTGGGATCGTCCTGACCGAAGGGAACAAAGTAGACATTGCGGGTGTTCATCAGCGCGCCGATGTTCTTGGCCGAGGCGGCAAGGCCGTCGTTGGTGGCGATGGCCAGCACCAGCGGACGTCCGTTGCGCAGGTGAGCCTTTGCGGCCATGGTGACCGGCGTGTCGGTCACGCCCAGCGCCAGCTTGGCAAGGGTGTTGCCGGTGCAGGGAGCGATCACCAGCACGTCCAGCAGCTTTTTGGGGCCGATAGGCTCGGCGGCGTCGATGGTGTGGATGATACTGCATCCGCAGGCCGCCTCTATGCGGCGGTTGAAGTCCTCCGCGCGGCCAAAGCGGGTGTCGGTGCTGTAGGCGGTGGGAGACATCACGGGAGTTACGCGCGCGCCCTCGGCGGCCAGCTGCTCCATGACGGGAATAGCCCGGGAAAAGGTGCAGAAGGAGCCGCAGACGGCGTATCCTATCTTTAATCCATTCAAGTATGTTCCTCCTCCATCATTTCGGTGACGGTATCCATTATTATTCTGGCGGCGGCCCGCGGGGAGTATCTTCCCGGCAGACCGAGGGCGTGCAGGGCGGTTATACCCTGCCGCCGGGCCGCTTCAAAGTCGGTTCCTCCCGGTCGGGAGGCAAGGTCGATTATCACGGCGGCGGGATCGAGATTCCTGATAAAGGCCTCGCCCAGCACCAGCGCGTCGGCGGTGTTGACCACAAGGTCAAACCGATGAGCCTCGGCGGGCAGACGGCTGTAGCTTATCTTTCGCAGACCGGCTGATTCAATGCGGGCAAAGTCCTCCGCCTTGCGGGCGGCCACGGTGACATTGGCGCCGGTGGCTCTGAGCAGAGGGGCCAGCGCCTTGCCGATGCGCCCGTAGCCGGTGACAAGGCAGGTGCTGTCATAGAGAGCACCCGGCATTTTTTCAATGGCCAGCATCAGCGCCGCCTCGGCGGTGAGCTGGGCGTTCTTTATCAGAAAGGTCTCCCGGCGGGAATAGTCGTTCAGGTCAAGCTCGGCGTATTTGCGGGAAATGCCTTTTACCCGCTCGGCAAAGCCGGTGAAAACTCTGGTGTGGCGCAGGCTCTGGCACAGATTCTCATCCAGCGGGATATCCTCGCCGGAAAATTCCGCGCTGAGCACGGCTCCGTCGGGCGTGGGCATGACCGGCAGAATGACCACATCGGCCATTGCCGCCGCGGTCAGAGCGTTGGTGTGCACCGCTCCCTCCGCCGCTCCGGGAAACTTGTCAAAGCCCGCCGCGAAAACCGTGTGTCCCTCCTCTGACAGCAGAGAAGCAAGATAGCCCTGCCGCGCGTCGCCGCCTATTACAGCAAACACCTGATTATCCATATTACCGCCTCCGGTCGCCTTTTTGTAAGTTCGCTTATGAGACATATTATGCGGCGGCGGTCAGTGTGTGCGAGCGGAGGCGCAAAAAGACCGCCGGGGAGAATAGCCTCCCGGCGGCTCTTTCACTGATTGAGTTTTATGCTGATCTCTCCGGAGTAAAGCAGCTCCTCGGAGCCGTCGTCGTACCTTACCAGCAGGCGGCACTCGTCGTCCACATCCAGAGCGGTGGCCTCCCGGGTGCCGTCCGGTCTGAGTACCAGCACTCTGTTTCCCAGCACAACGCACCGGCGGCGATACTCCTCGGCAAGGCTGTCCGAAGCGATGGCGGCGTAATTGGCCATGAATCGGTTGAGCACCTCGGCGGCCAGCTCGGAACGGCGGTCGCCCTCTCCGGCGGAAAACACACTGCCGGCGATATCTCTTATCTCCTCGGGAAAGCCGGATCGCGGCTCAAGGGCGTTGATGCCGATGCCCAGTATCGCAAAGTCAAGTCCGCCTGCGGCTGTACTCAGAGCGGTCTCGGTCAGGATGCCACACACCTTGCGGCCGTCCATCAGAATGTCGTTGACCCATTTTATCCCGGGCTGCCTGCCGGTCAGAGCTTCAATGGCCTGACACACACTCACGGCGGCCACGGTGGTTACCCGCAGAGCCTTGTCGGGAGAAAGCCGTGGGCGGAGAAGCAGGCTCATGTATATGCCGGTCCCGTCGGGAGAAAAGAAACTGCGTCCCTTTCGGCCCCGTCCGGCGGTCTGGGAGGAGGCGGCGATGACAAGCCCCTCCGGCGCGCCCTCAACGGCCAGCTGACGGGCAAGGCTGTTGGTGGAATCCACGCAGTCAAAGGCACGGACAATGAGTTCTTCAGCCGCGCCGCGCAGATGGCGGCGGATGCCCTCGGAGGAAAGTCCCTGAGGGGAAATATCGGTCATGGTTGTTCCTCGCTTATTTTTTGTATCGGTTCCAGATGTCCGGGTCGTGAGGGTCGGGCATGGGAGGCTCGGACTGCCGGGGCGTGACCTTTTTAGGCGCTGCCGGCGGAGCGGGCTCCTGCCCGGGCGGTGTGAGTCTTTCCCGGAAATGTCCCCAGCCCTCGCCGGGGATGTAGTCGTCGTAGTATTCGCTGTCGTTCTTTTCGGGCTGACTGTTCGCCGTCTCGGCTTCGCTGACGGAGCCGATCTCCGGCCTCTCGATGGGCTGGCTGCGGTCCCGGCGCTTGAATTTGGAGCGAGTGGTGTCCTTCTTTTCCACATAATAGCCGTCCCGGGTCAGCTCAAAGCTCTCCTCCGCGGGGCGGGCAGGCTCGTCGGTGTATTCGTCGTAGCCCACATACACCCGCCGCTGATGGGTGAGCAGAGGGATATCCTGATTGTTCTTTATCATGTGGGCCTTCTCGGCAAAGAAGCCGTGGAAGGTGGTGGCAAAGGTGATGCAGGCCAGCATGAGCAGCATTATTCCCGCGCAGTCCAGCAGCCGTGCGTAGTAGACGGCCACAGCCTCCTCGGTGCCGGGCTGGGCGCTGCGGAGCACCCACGCGATGTCGTCCCTCATGCTGTCGTCGGAAACAATGAGGTTGTTGGACACGGCGGTAAAGGTCAGGCCGAAGGTATAGAGCACGCGCACGGCGTACAGTATCAGCGCCAGCACGGAGGTCAGCGCCAGCGGGATGCCGAAGGGCGCGGGCACGGCAAGGCCTATGCCGGTGAGCATCAGCATCAGCACGCACAGAAACGCCGCCGCCAGAAAGGCCAGCATGGCGATCTCCTGAATGAGAGCCAGCGTGCCGATGGCCGAGCTCAGCCGCCTTATCTGCACGACCGCGAACATAATGAGAGAGGCCTCAATGCCGCCAAGGCCGATGATGGGCACAAGGGCGGGAAGAAGCCTCGTTTTGGAGCTGAAAAAGGTGAGCACAGCGGACACCGCGAGACACAGTGCCGCGGGAGCACCCAGTGAGCACCATGCTCCGCCTGTTCCGGCGGCCAGCTCGGCGGTTATCACCCGCTGGTGCAGAAAGGCGAAAAGCGCCGCCAGAACCATAACGGTGCAGAAGGCACTTCCGCCGGCAAATTCACGCATACTGCCGGTGGGAGTGACACGCCGCTGGGCGTTGCGTGAGGATCTGTCTTTCTTCATGTAATTCTACCTCAGCGGTGGGTGGAACGATTCTGTCCGGAGCGGTTCTGCCCGGAACGATTCTGGCTGGAACGGTTCTGGTTGGCGCGCTGATTGGCGCTGCCGCCCTTCCGGCTGCCCTGACCACCCTGACCGCCGCGGCTGTTTCCCTTTCCGCCGCCGCGGTTGGAGGAGTTTTTGTGGCCGTTCTGGTGGTTGTTCGGGCGCTGATTGCCGCCGGGACGCTGGCCGCCCGGGCGCTGCTGGCCGGAGGGCTTTCTGCCGCCCTGAAGAGGAGCGTTGGCCTCGGGGAAGGGGTTGAATTCCTGAACCACTGGAACAACGCGCACGCCGGACACAACGCCGTCGTCGCTCTGAGCCATGTCGGCTACGTAGGCCATGGTAGTGCCGCCCTGCTGGATGAGGCTCTGCTCGGGCAGCACGGGAACCACCGGAGCGATGGGCGCGGTGGGATTCTTGGGAGCGGGAGCCGGTTCGGGCTGAGGCTCGTTCTGAGCGGCCATCTCGGTGGCGGCGTCGGTGACGGTGGCTTCAGCCGCGGCTCGTTCCTCGGGAGAAAGTCCGGAGAGAGCCGCCTCGGCGGGAGTGATTATGTTGGAGGAGGGGACAGGCGGAGCCACGGGAGCTACAGGTGCCGTGGGAGCCATCACAACCTCGTTCTGCTGAAGGGGAGTCTGGGGAGCGGAGACCGCGCCCACCGTCTTGGAGGGAGCGGGCAGGAAGGCTGCCGCGGCCACGGGAGAAGCGGTCTGGCGCTTGCTGCCCTTTTTGCCGTCGGTCAGAGCCGAATAGGTGATCTGATAGCGCTTGTTGCGCAGAGCGTCGTCCACCTCGCCGAAGACCTCGTCCACCTGATGGATGGAGTGGAGGAAGAGGAACCAGAGACCGCTGAGCAGCAGCGGACAGACGCACAGACGAAGGGTGTCACAGAAGGCGGTGGTGAAAAATTCGTCGCCGGCGTCCTTCATGGTCACCCGGGCGATGATGTAGGTGATGGGAAGCAGTGCCTGAAAGATGATGCCCGTCCGCGCCAGACGGCGGAAGGAGTCGCGGTAGCCCCGGCGGATGACATTGCGGGTCAGGACGTTGTAAATGTAGCTGTTGGCAAGGATACAGCACATTATCACCACGAAGTAGCAGGCGTAGAAAAAGAACAGAGTAAGGCTGACCGTGCCGGTGTGGGTGAGGCTGTAAAGGGCGCGGTAGCATACATAATAGGCCAGCAGGATGTAGTATCCCAGCCGGAACAGACCGAACACCACGATTGGTCGGTGCTTGAGGAAGGGCACCGACGAGCCGCACTCAAGGAAGTAGGCGTAGAACAGCACCACAATGAGCAGCAGAGAAACGATGAAGTCGTATATCAGCAGGGTGGTGGTGAAGGTGCTCATGGCCGCGCCGCTGGAGCCGGTCAGCTTGAGGATATCGGAAAAGGCGTTGAGCACGCCGTAGACCATCAGGAAAAGGACAAATATCCCGCCGCGCCGGAGGCAGGCGGAAATAAACGCCTTGCCGTCCAGACCGATCTGTCTGTTTTTGTTCATATATTCATCATCCTTAAAGATACCGATGATAATCGGAATTTTTCGTCAACCTATATCATACCACATTTCTCTTCTGCATACAATATAATTGGCGTAAAAAAATGCGGCAAAGGGAAAGGCCCGGCACGGTGAGGTGCCGGGCTCGGAATATGCTGTTTTGCGGCTGCGGCCGGTTACAGCAGCGCGTCGGCCAGAGAGACGGCGGAGGGGCTTTCGCTGCAGGCGCAGCTTATCATGCGCTTGCCGTACTCGGACAGCATGGCCAGATCGAGAATGTTGAAGAACAGCAGTATGGCGGCCACCACGATGATGATGATAAACAGCGGGCGGGTTATGTTCTTCATGAACTTGAGCAGAATGATAACGCCCAGAATGATGACCAGAATGCCGACTATGTTGGTGGAAGGCGAGGACTGGATGCAGCTGCTGATGGTGTCCATTTTTGCACGCTCCTTTGTTTATTTGTGTCTGCCGGTTCCATTATATAGCAATGCCGTGTTTTTTTCAATACATCCGGCGGGCTTTTTTGCCGGGTTACGCGCTGCGGCGCTGTATGGCTGTGATCTCTCCGCTCAGCCCGCTGTCCTTGGCCAGCCGGAGCAGATAGCGGTAGCGTGCCTCGAGGGATTCCAGCTGAAACACGCAGGCTTCAATGAGGTCGGCGTCGCACTCGGTGTCGAACCACTGCTGCATGGCGTGGATCATGGACACCGTGGAGCGTATTTCATCCAGCAGGGGAGTTTCCTGCTTCTTTGGCTTGAGCAGAATATCGCGCAAAGATTCCATGTCGTTCCTCCGTGTCCGTCCGGCTGGGGACGGTTGTTGTGGGTAGATTATCCCACGGAGGCGGCGCTGTTTATGCTGAATTCTGTTGGCCGGCGGGCTTTTTTTGAAGGCACGAAAAAAGGAGACACCCGCAGGTGTCTCCCTTATACGCAAATATAAATCAGTCGACCATGAAGATGAGGATATCGCAGACAAAGGCAAGAATGAAGAAAATGATGGCGATGACCTTGGTCCACTTGCTCAGGAAAGCGTCAAGAGTGCGGGCCTTTCCCTTGCTGAGGAAAGAGTCGGCACCGCCGGCGATGGCGCCGGAGAGGTTGGCCTGATGTCCTTCCTGAAGCAGAACAACGGCGATAACAGCGATAGCAGCAACCAGAAGGATGATGCTGATGATCCATACGAGAGTGGTCATTATTAATTCCTCCAAACAGAATAGTCCTAAATTACGCTAAATAAATATAACACAGCTTGACCGCTTTTGCAAGAGCAATTTGAGCTAATAGGAAGAATTTTTAAAATTTGTAGTTTTTGTACGGTCGGTTGACATCCTCGGCGGGGATGGTATAATTACGCTGACGAAAAAAATCAAGGAGGCAAGTTCCGTGAACGAAAACAACACCGAACCCAAAGTTTCGGAGGAAATCCCTGACGAGGATAACTTTTTTTATGTTCCCGAATACCCCGAAGACGACACCGACTCCAGCGACGACGAAAGGGAGATCTTCAGCCAGATAAACGCCCGCGAGTGCGGAATCGAGGAATATGTCGCGCCCGACATGAACCTCTTTCAGCGTCTGGGTGAATTCTGGTACCGCAACAAGCCCCTCATCATCGCGGCCATAGGCGCGGTCGTTCTGCTGGTGTTTATCATAATCACCGGCCTGCCCGACAGCTACGACCTGACCTCCACCATCTATGTCAGCTACTCCGACTTCCCCAGCACCATCTCCTTTGAGATGGTGGACGAGCTGGAGAGCTACGTCGAGGACTGGGACGAAAGCGGTAATATCGAGGTCTCCGTCTCCACCATAAATCTGGTCGACCGCAACGGCGCCATCGCCGCGGCCAACATGGAAAAGCTGCTGGGTCACCTGAATGAAAAGCCCACCTCCATGCTGTGGATAGTGGACGAGGATCTTTACGAAATGATGATCCGGGACTACGGCGAATACCTGTTTGAGTCCTTCGAGGGCGCTCCGCTGTGGATAGAGATCACCACCAACGAGACCATCAACAGCTGTATCGAGCGCAGCGAATGCCCGAGACTGGGTCTGTGCCTGCGGGCGCTGACCGACGAGCTGGCTCAGGACGAGGAGGTCTGCGAATACTACGACCGGGCGGTCATGACCCTCACCGCCCTCAGAGAACAGCATCCGGAGATGTTCGAGGCGGCGTGACAGAGTAAATCCAGCCATACAAAAGGCCAAAATTGTATCAACGCATACGCTTGCCTGAAAAAGGCTCAATGTGTATAATAAACCATAGCTGACAGCCCGGTGTACAGGGAAAGACCCGGCAGCCCCGAGCGCTGTAGAGTAACACAGCAAAGGAGAAAGCAGCAATGAGCGAGAAAATCATTATTGCCAGCGACAGCACCACCGACCTCAGCCCCGAGCTGAGAGAAAAGTATAATGTACAGATCGTTCCCCTCGGCGTGGCTCTGGGAGAGAACAACTACCTTGACGGTGTGGATGTGGATCCCGACATGATCTATGCCCACTACGAAAAGACCGGCCAGCTGCCCAAGACAGCCGCCGCCAACATCTCCGAATGTGCCGATTTCTTCAAAAAGTACACCGACGAGGGTTACTCCATCGTCTTCATCACCATCAGCTCCGAAATGTCCTGCACCAACAACAACGCCCGCCTTGCGGCCGAGGATTTTGAGAATGTCTATGTAGTGGACGGCAGAAACCTCTCCACCGGCGGCGGTCTGCTGGTGCTGGCTGCCTGCGACATGGCCGCTCAGGGCATGAGCGCAAAGGATATCGCCGAAAAGTGCGTCGAGCTGACCGACAAGGTGGACGCTTCCTTCATCGTCGACAGCCTTGAGTTCCTGCATAAGGGCGGACGCTGCTCGGCTGTTGCCGCCTTTGGCGCCAACCTTCTCCAGCTCAAGCCCTGCATCATGGTGCGCGGCGGCAAGATGGGCGTGGGCAAGAAGTACCGCGGCAAGTTCGGCGATGTGCTGGTAAAGTATATCGATGACATGGTCGGCGACGCTTCCGACATCGACCAGACCCGCATCTTCGTCACCCATGCCGGCTGCGATCCCGAGATCATCAACGCCTGCGTGGAGCAGGTCAAGAGCATCGCTCCCTTCAAGGAGGTCCTCATCACCCGCGCCGGCTGCACCATTTCCTCTCACTGCGGACGCAACACCCTCGGTGTGCTGTTCATCAGAAAGAACAAGGTTCAGTAACAAAAATAGGTAAAACAATCGAGCGGCTGCCTCAGAGATCATCTCTCTGCGGCAGCCGCTTTTTGTGTGTTATTCGGTGACGATATCGCCTATTGACCGGCGTATTTTTTTCTTCGCTCGCTGGCACCCAGCTTCAGATCCTCCGGCTCGGCGATGAGATTGTCCCGGCCGCACAGCACATGGCGGGAGTCCTCGTAGCCGTACATACCAAAGAAGAATGGGCAGTAGGCGCACTGATCCATAATATAGCAGTAAATGCCGTCGGTGCGCCGGGCGCCCACGGGGCAGGCGTAGGTGAAAAGGACGTTGTCCTTTTTCTGCACCGGATGGCGCACGCACAGCGCGGTCATGTCGTCCCATGCCTTTTCCGCCTTGGCGTTGTACAGCCAGTGGACATGGGGCGGAATGTCGGTGAAGCAGGCCCGGGCGTCCTTCATGTCAAAGGTGTCCTCCCGGGTCAGGTCGATCTCCAGCACCGAGATGCCCACCGCTTTGAGCTGAGCCTGAGAGCGGCTGTTCTCGCCGAAATCGGTCAGCAGGCGGACGATGAGCTGGCGCTTTCCCCGGCAAATGAGCAGGCCGGTGATGATGTCGCCGCCCTTGCGGGTGAAATCCAGCCGGTCAATGGGCGTGACCGCCTCGTGCATCAGCACATGGAGGCCGCCGCCCTCGGGCACAAGGGCACGGTTCTTTTCGTAGGCTGGCAGCCGTATTTTGCCAAGCTCCCCGGCAGCACGGTGCAGAGCGTGATAAAGGGAGTTGCGAAAACCGTGGCGGCACTCCTCGCCGTCGGCGTGGGCGAAGTGGTGCTCCACCTCGGTGCCCTTTCTGGCCACAAGGGGCTGGCCGCAGCCCGGGCAGATACAGCCGCAGGCGGCACCTCTCTCCACCTCGGAAATATGCACCGTCTGTCCGTCGGCGGTCAGCGCGAAAGTGAGCTTGCATTGCATGATAACGATACCTCTGCTTTGATTTGCTGGATATATCATACAGCATAAACGCGGTTTAATCAAGGCAACACCGCACAATTCCCGTTTTAGAACTTAAGCACGATCTTGCTTGCATCTTTTCCGCCATACTTTACAAAAATGCTCGCCAATACATAGAGTATTGCCTCCGCTTTTTGTTGCGTCTGACGAAAAATCTGACTGC
>JAZSQO010000093.1:0-17710 GCA_045538015.1 Acutalibacteraceae bacterium
ATCCTCGGCGCGGTGCACGGTGGTCATCAGCCGCCGCCCGAAGCCGTAGGGCAGGCGGGCAAGGCGGGGATAGCGCAGATTGAGCTCGTCGGTGCTGACCTCCAGCCAGTCGAGAGAGGCGATTATGGAGCCGCCCATGGCATCGGCCGATTCGTCGCTGCACACGGCGGCGTATTCCAGCAGCTTATGCTCGGCCTCGCCCTCAGGACGGGCGTTTTCCACTGTCAGCAGCCTGCCGCCAGGCGTCCATACTCTTTCCACCGCCATGCGTCCCTCGGTCAGTATGCCGGTCTTGCCGGTGCACACCACCGAGGTGCCGCCGATGGCGGGAATGGCTCTCAGCCGGCGCATGACCACTCCCTGCCGGGCCATGGTCAGGGAGCCTTGGGAAAATATACTGCCCAGCACGCTGTACACACCGGTGGGCAGCGCCACATAGGCAAGGGTTATGCAGGTGATTATAAGCTCCACGGCCTTCAGGTCGTGGGTGCGGCGCATCAGGCCCATGCCCACCGCGCACAGACACACCGTCACTGCCACGCACAGCCGCCACATCCGCATGGCTTCAGCCGACACCACCGGCACCGAGCCGGAGGGCTGCTCGCTCTGAATGGGATGGGCGCTGTCCAGCAGTGCCGCCGAGCGGCCGGAGGAGGCGCTGGCTCCCGTGGCGGTGACTATGGCCTTGCAGCTGCCCGATATGACCGGACAGCCGGAGTATATCATGTTTACCCGCTTGTCCACCGGCGCGGTGGCATCGGTGATTATATCGGCGGATTTTTCCGCCCGGGCAATGCCGCTCTCCGCCTCCGATTCGTCACACACCAGCAGAGTGGCGCTGAGCAGGCGGGCGTCGGCGGGAACGATGTCTCCGGCCTCCAGCAGGATGATATCGCCGGGCACCACCCGCTCGGTGGCTATGGAATCGGCAAGACCGTCCCGCAGCACACGGGTCACCGGAGCCTCAAGGCGGCGCTGACTTTCGCCGGTGGACGCCGCCGAATAGTCTCGCCAGCCGCGCACGGCGCATATGGCCAGCGCCAGCACCACTATCATTATCGGCTCCAGCCAGTTGCCGCCGTTCTTGTCGTTGACCGCCACCACGGCGGCTATGACCGCCGCGCCGAACACCACCGCCGACATGGGGTGGCAGATATGCCTGAGCGTGGCCCTCCAGAAGGTCTCGCTGCTAGCGGGCAGGTCGGAGTTGCGGCCGTGCTTTTCCAGCCGGCGGTCAGCCTCTTCCTCGGTCAGGCCGGTCTGGATGTCGGTGGTGAGATATTCGGCGGTTTCCCGCCCGGTAAGCGCGTGCCAGTTGAGCATGGCCGGCCCATCCTTTCATATAATAATATGCGATGACAGCAGAAAAGCTGTTTCACCGGGCATCTGCCAGATGAAACAGCTCCGTTCCGGTCGTCTGTCTGGTGGTTTGTCAGTTCTGCTCCACGATGGAGACCGAGAAGCCGTAGGTTATCTCGCCCCGGCTCCACTTGGCCTTTACCCGGACGAAAAGCTCGCCCTGGGCATCCTCGGGAATGATTATCTCGTTGTTCTCTCCCACGGTCAGCTCGTTCTGCCGGCCGGAGGCGGTCTTGACGCCCGACCAGCTGGCGGTGACGCTCTGGGGCTTGGAGCTGAAGCTGAGGGTCAGCGGGCTGCCGGGAGCGGCGGTGACATAAGCGCCGCGCATCCGGCCAAGGACATCCCGGAGAGTGGTGCTGTAGTCGTAGCCACGGATGGGCCACACTGCCTTGACCACGCCGGCAAGGGATTTGCTCGAGCCGATGACGGTCAGCTGGGGCAGGCCCTTCATGCCGTCCATGGCATCGCCGGGAGTAATGAGCCGCAACGCCTGGCCGTAAGCCAGAACAGGATAGCTTTCAGCCGAGGGCTCGGAGAACCACACCTCCACCGTGGAGCCCACGGTGAGGGAGGCGGTGGTGACGATGGTGCCGTTGTCCGAGTCCACAGCGGTGTTCTCGTCCAGCTTGACCAGCACCTTGTCGTAGGGATATTCCGGGTCGCTCCCCTCCGGAGCGAAGTACTCCACCAGCACCTCGATGCCCTCGGCGGAGTTGGTTATGCGGGTGATGAAACCCCGGACGCTGGGATCATCGTTGGGTACCGAGGCCGAGGGAGTGACCACTACGGTCCCGCTGGCCACGGGAGGCATTGCCTGCTGCTGGCCTTCGCCGCCGCAGGCCGACAGCCCGGCGGCACACATCGCCAGCACCAGCAGCATGGTGAACAGCGTCAGCGCCGCGCTGCCGGTTTTTCTATCTATACGCATGGTGTTTGACCTTTCTCTGCTTGAGGAAGCGCAGTTTGCGAGCCGGCAGTCTGACCGCCAGCCCTTGCACGGATACTGATATACAGTGTAATTATACTTCAGAAAGGGCCAAAAGTCCAGTGATTGTCCGCTTTTTTTGTAAATGTTATAAAAATAACACCGCGACATTTCGTCATTTAGCCCAAAAGCCAGTATTTATATATAATATCCATAATTTTTCCTTGATATCTTGAAATATTGTGATATAATATGCTTATTATGTGCGGGGCGCAGAGGCTCCGCAGGAAAGGAAGTCTGCCTTATGACCGGAATGCTCAGCATTATTCTCAACGCCAGCGGACTGCGTGACTTCGGCGTGCGCCCCTTTTCCGATGTGTCCGACCGGCTGCTCAACTGCATGGCCAAAGGCCGGCTGCCCAAGGACGCCCGGAGCGTTATCTCCGTGCTGTTCCCGTACAAAGTCCCCATGGAGCGGGGCAATCTTTCCCGCTACGCCGCCGTGCCCGACTACCACGAGATAGCCGGACATATGCTGTCCACGGCGGTCAGCGCGCTGGAAAAGGCCTTTGGCGATTTTGATTTTGTCTGGTTCATCGACAATTCTCCCATCCCCGAGGTTTACACCGCCGCCCGGTGCGGACTGGGCGTTATCGGCGACAACGGCCTGCTGATAAACAGCCGCTACGGCAGCTACTGCTTCATCGGCAGCATCGTCACCAACCTTGTCATTCCCTCCACCAGCGACGGCGAGATTCGCACCTGCGATCACTGCGGACGGTGCGTGACCTCCTGCCCCAGCGGCGCGCTGCGAGGCGAGAACGGCTTTGACCGCAGGATCTGCCTCTCCGACATCTCCCAGCGCAAGGGCACTCTCTCCCCCGAGGAGGAGGCTCTGCTCCGTCAGGGCGGTCTTGTGTGGGGCTGTGACACTTGTCAGGACGTGTGTCCCATGAATGTGGACGCCGCCGACACCTACATCGAGCCCTTCCTCGCCCGGGCCAATCCCTCGGTCAGCGCCAACGATCTGGCCGTGGCCAACGACCGCGCCTACCTTTACCGGGGCAGAGGCGTGGTGGAGCGCAACATCCGTGTGCTGGGCGAGTTTGGTCTGGAGGATTCTCCCAAGCACGAAAGCGGACTTGACTGATAAATTGATAATTGGTAATTGATAATTATGTACCACAGCGCGTAGCACGCTGCGGCATCGGGATGCTGTCCTGAATGCCGCAGCGTTTTTGTTTTTATCGGCCGCTGCCGGAAGAGCCGTTGACTCCGTTTCCGGAGGTGGAGCCGTTGCTTCCGCCCGCGCCGTTGCCGGCGGCGGAACCGCTGTTCCCATTGGCACCGTTACCGGCGGCAGAACCGCTGTTCCCGTTGACACCGCCGACGGAACCGTTACCGGCGGCGTTTCCGCCCGCCGAGCCGTCCGAGGGACGGTCGCTGTTTCCGGTTATGCCGTCGATGGTGTTGTCAATGCCGTCCTCGATGTCGTCAAGAAAATCGTCGGCGTCGTCGGCAAGGCCGCTGTTGTCAAGGTGGTCGTCGCCGCCTACAACGCCGTCCTTCCCGCCGTCCACAGAGCCGTCCACAACACCGTCGTCGGCGTAGTCACCATCGCTGCCGCCGCAGCCCATGCAGCCGTCACAGCCCATGCAGCCGCAGCCGGTGAGAAAGGCCAGTGCCAGCAGAGTGGCCGCCAGCATCATTGTCCATTTTTTCAATCTCTGTTCCTCCTTTCGGAACGATCACGATCATATTTCATCGGGCTTTTCCCGACAGGGCTATTGTTCCCCGAGCCGGGCGCCGGCATGAAGGAAATGATATCCTCTGCCCCGAAAAACAATATTTACACAATGTTTACGCCGGAACGGTGACAAGGACTCACCGATTTGATATCATATAAAAAATATTCATGCGGGTGATTTTTACCATTACCCGACAACAGCAGGAGGGGAGAAAATGACAGCAGACAACAGTCTTTCCCGCGTGCTGTCCGGGGCGCTGACCCAGAGCCGCGACGTGCTGACACTGCGTGATATCCTCGAGGAGCACCGGCAGGCCGGGATGACCCGGGAGGAGATGCTCCGCGCCCTTGAGGCTCTGCGGAAAAGCAGCGACCCGCAGACGGAGGATGTCATCCTCGAGCTGATGGATCTTGTCGCCGGATTCTGCCGCCCGGAGCTGGCGGTATTTCCCGGAGAATAAACGGTATCGGAGGAACAACAAATGAGGGACAGAATACAGCCGCGCCGGTTATTGATAATTATCCTCGCCGCTGTGCTCGGACTGATTGTTCTGGGCGGCGCGCTGCGCTGTGCCGGTGCTCTTGCCCTTTCCCGCGTGATCGGGAATGAGCCGCTGATAGGCGATTTTGACAGCGTTAAAGACGATTATCAGACCGTGGCCGATGCGCTGGGCGAGTATTACCGCCATGCCGTCGGCGGAGATGAGGACATCCGGCTGGACTTTGTTATCTGCCGTGAGCCGGAGAGCGGCGCCCGTTATCTGGGCAGCCTTGACGCTTATCCTGACGCTCTTACCGAAGGCGAGGCCAGCGCCGCCTTTCAGCGGGTATGCGCCTCCTTTGACAGCGACTTTCCTCTGGAATATGTGGATGTGTACAGCGACCGGATCATATTCATTGCCATCACCGGGAATTTCGCGGTGTATTACTCGGCCGACGGACACCGGCCGGACAAGCAGGCGGACTCCTTCCGGGGCGAACCGCTCGACCGGATAATCACAGAGGACGACCACTGGTATCAGCTGCTGATCCATTGAGCGAAAGCGCCAAAAGAAATTATAACTTTACTCACTCTTTCTTCACACATCGCCGCGATTATGTGCTATAATATCAAGTTGAGCATACAGACTGCGCGGGTATCGCCGCACAGCTAAATAATGTATAAGAAGGAATGCAAAATGTTTATCGTTGACGCTCACGCACATATCTTCCCCGCCAAGATCGCCCTGAAGGCCACCGAGAGTGTGGGAAATTTCTACAATGTGGGTATGCGCTATGTGGGCTCGCCGGAAAATCTGCTGGAAAGCGGCAAGGCCATCGGTGTGGATAAATACTTCGTCCACTCGGTCGCCACCACTCCGGCTCAGGTACGCTCCATCAACACCTTTATCGCCGAGCAGTGCGCCCAGCATCCCGAGTTCATCGGCTTCGGAGCCATGCACCCGGGCGTTGAGGACATTCAGGCCGAGGTGGACAACATCATCGCTCTGGGGCTCAAGGGCATCAAGATGCACCCGGATTTCCAGCGCTTCAACATCGACGACGAATGCGCCCTGCCAATTTACGAATGCGCTCAGGGCAGACTGCCCATTCTGTTCCACATGGGCGACTATCGCTACGACTGGTCCCATCCTTCCCGCCTTGCCCGGATAATCGACGCTTTCCCCGACCTCGACTGCATCGCCGCCCACTTCGGCGGCTACACAGCGTGGGACGAGGCTCTCAGCTGCCTGCTGGGACGCCGCTGCTGGATAGACACCAGCTCCACCCTCGGCATGGTGGAGGACATCGGCTATGTGCGCAAGCTGGTGAGCAAGTGGGGCACCGAGCGTATGCTGTTCGCCACCGACTTCCCCATGTGGGATCACGCCGAGGAGCTGGCACGCTTCGAGCAGCTGGGCATCACCGGCGACGAGCTGGAGAATGTCATGGGTAAGAACGCGATGGAGCTGCTGGCACGATACGAATAAACCATCCGCTATCCGCCCGCTAAAGAATAAAGAATATAGAATAAATAAGAATAATAAATTTTTTGGTTAAGGGGAAAGACATGATAAAAGTATCCCACCTTACAAAAAAATACGGCTCTCTGACCGCGGTGGACGATGTTTCCTTCACCGCCGGTGAGGGCGAAATTCTGGGCTTTCTCGGCCCCAACGGCGCCGGAAAGACCACCACGATGAACATGATAACCGGCTACATCTCCATCACCGCGGGCAGCGCGTCCGTGGGCGGCTACGACATCTATGAGCAGCCCATGGAGGCCAAGAAGCGCATCGGTTATCTGCCCGAGCAGCCGCCGCTGTACCTGGACATGACCGTCAACGAATATCTGAGCTTCGTCGCCCGGCTGAAAAAGACCGAGCTGGGCAGCTCTCACCTTGACGAGATATGCCGGCTGGTGCGGCTGAGCGACGTGCGCGGGCGGCTCATCAAGAACCTCTCCAAGGGCTACCGGCAGCGCGTGGGCATTGCTCAGGCGCTTGTGGGCAACCCGCCGGTCATCATTCTGGACGAGCCCACGGTGGGCCTTGACCCCAGCCAGATCGTGGAGACCCGCGCGCTTATAAAGAATCTGCGGCAGCGGCACACGGTCATTCTCTCCACCCACATCCTCAGCGAGGTGCAGTCGGTGTGCGACCGCATCATCGTACTGGACAAGGGCCGCGTGGTGGCCGACAACTCTCCCGAGGAGCTGTCAAAGCGCATGGCCAGCGGAACCGTGCTGGCGCTGACGGCGGCGGGGCCGGAAATGGCCATTACCAAGGCGCTCAACTCCCTGCCCGAGGTGCGCGCCGCCCGCTGTGTGGCTCACCGGGAAAAGGAGCTGGAGTACACCGTGGAGACCGCCCCGGGCAAGGACGCCCGGGCGGCCATATTCGCCTGCCTTTCCTCAAACGGCTGGGTCATGCTGGGTCTCAGAGAGCAGCAGATGTCCCTTGAGGATATATTCATCTCACTGACCAACAAGTAAAGGAGGGACACGCCTTGTCCGCAGTTATCCGGCGCGAGCTGAGCGCCTATTTCCGCTCCCCTATCGGCTATGTGTTCTGCGCGGTATATCTTTTCTTTTCGGCACTGTTCTTCCGTTCGGTGCTGGTGGGCGGCCAGTCCTCCCTCTTTCCCCAGATATACTACAGCATGATAAACATCATCATGCTCATTCTGCCCATTCTGACCATGCGGCTGTTCAGCGAGGAGCGTCGCCAGAAAACCGACCAGATACTGCTGACCGCCCCGGTGAGCATTCCCGCTCTGGTCACCGGCAAGTTCATCGCCTCCATGACCGTTTACGGCGGCTGCACCCTGTTCACCCTGCTGTACGCCGTGGTGTTCAGCTTCTATTCTTCTCCCGGCTGGGCGCTGGTTTTCGGCAACATCGCCGGAGCCTTGCTCTTCGGCGCGGCCTTTATCGCCGTGGGTATGTTCATTTCCAGCCTGACCGAAAGTCAGGTGGTGGCGGCCATCGGCTCCTTCTTCATCGCCGCCATGTTCATCATCCTCGATGTCATCCCGCTGCTTTCCAGCAACGAGACCCTCATAAAGGTGCTGACATGGGTGTCCTTCGTCAGCCGCTACACTCCCTTCACCGAGGGCATCCTCGACTTTTCCAGCATAATTTTCTTTCTGAGCGTCACCGGACTGTTCATGTTCTTTACCATGCAGTCCCTTGAGCGCCGGCGCTGGGAATAAGCGGAAAGGAGGCCTGCTGACCATGAAAAACAACCACAACAAATTCGGCGCCGCCCGGGACACCGGCTTCATCTCCCGCGCCGCCCGTTTTCTCACCGACACATGGGGCGACCTGAAGCAGGGCGTGAAGACCAACCGCTTCCGCCGGGGCAGTACATGGATGATTATCACGGTGATGGCCGTGTGCTTCGCGGTGCTGCTCAACATCGTGGCCGTGGCGCTGACCGACCGCTTTGCCGCCCTCAGCCCGGACATGACCAAGAACCACATATACTCCCTGAGCGATGTGACCATCGACCTGCTGGAGGAGCTGGATGTGCGGGTGGAGATAGACATTCTCGCCAGCGAATCCAGCTGCACCTACACCACCGTTGACGACGACCCCTACGGCCACATTCCCATGGCCACCGAGCTTATCAAGCGGTATGAAAAATACAGCGACAATGTGCGGGTGGAGTTCATCGACCTGAACACCGACCCATGGTTTCTCGACCTCATTCCCGACTACCGGGATTCGGTGAGCGACTATTCCATAGTCGTGCGCTCCGAGTACCGCACCCGGGTGACCTCCTTCTACGAAATGCTGCCCAGCCTGTCCGGCGGCACCGAGACCGAGAGCACCAGCATCGACCTTGCCAGCTCCCTGACCGAGTGCGTGCTTTCCTCACTCATCAAGACCGTGTCCATGGAGGTCAACCCCAAGGTGGCCTACATCGACGCGCTGCTGGGCGGCGATCAGGTGCCCAACCTGCTCAACGCCCTCGAGCTCAACGGCTACGAGATCCTCTACAGCGCCGATTTCTCCTTCGGCTATGATCCCATTCCCGAGGAGGCCGACATGGTGATTATCGCCGCGCCGGAGTACGACATCACCACCGCCGCCCTTTCCCAGCTGTCGGCGTTTCTTGAGAACGGCGGTCAGTACGGCAAGTCGGTGCTTATCCTCACCTCGCCCTTCATGTCGGAAATGCCCAATCTGGCCACTCTGACCGAGGAATGGGGCATCATTCTCACCCGCGACCTTGTGTACGAGGGCGACGCCTCGGCGGTCATTCCCGCCCAGACGGCTGATATGTTCTACTCCACCTACTACTCGGCCGAATACATCGACTCCGACATCACCAGCGAATATACTCCCGTGGCCGGAGCCGTGGAGCTGCTCACTCCCCGGGATTCCTTCGGCGATTTTGCCGTGAACACCATTCTGAGCACCAGCGCCGCCGGATACACCGTCAACGCAGACGGCACACGCTCCGAGCCGGGCTACAAGCGGGTCATGGCTCAGTCCACGCTGTACAAGCAGAGCCTTGAGGGGCAGTCCATGCGCAGCGACGTCATCGTGGCTCCGGTTTCTCTGTGCGCCGACGATTTCTTCCACTCCAAGGCCTACAGCAACTTTGACCTGCTGCTCAAAATAATCAACGAGCGGTGCGGCATCGTTGACGAGACCCTCAACATTTCCGCCATCTCCCTGACCGCCGTTGACTTCTCCATCGAAAACAACGCCGTGACCGCGCTCACCGTCATCTTCGGCTATGTGGTGCCCGCCGCCGTGGCCATTCTCGGTCTGGTGGTCTATCTCAGGAGGCGCAGACTGTGACGAAAAATATCAGGACTATCATAATAATGGCCGCGGGCATTCTGCTGCTCGTCCTTGCGCTGGTCGCCCTTTCCTGCGACAGCTGCGCAGACGACGGCGGACTGCTTTCCGGCTCCGACATCCCTCTCCTCAGCGGCTCCGACCACTCCCACCTTTCCAGCGAGCTGACCGGGATGCACCTTGAATACAACGAGAGCGGCGAGCTGCTGGCGGAGGGCGAGGAGCTTGAATACCTGCGGCTCACCAGCGGCAAGGGCGACTACCTCATCCGCTATGAGGGCGAGGAGCCGGTCATCGAAAGCCTCTCCGGCCTGCGGCTGGACAAGGACTTTGTGGACATGGCGTGGTACAATGCCATGTCCTTCGGCTACTCCTACACCATGCACGCCGGCGAGGGCGCAGAGATAAACCTCGCCGACTTCGGCCTTGATCCCGCCGCCCTGACCATTGAATGCAAATACACCAACGGCACCTCCTGCCGCCTCTTTGTGGGCAATGAGGTCACCGGCAGTCCCAGCATCTATTACTTTATCATGGAAGGCCATGATGAAGTGTACCTCGGACAGTTTGACGCCTCCTTCTTTCAGGGCGACGGCTACTGGCTGAGC
Source organism: Acutalibacteraceae bacterium (assembly GCA_045538015.1). GTDB lineage: Bacteria > Bacillota > Clostridia > Oscillospirales > Acutalibacteraceae > SIG598. The sequence goes on from JAZSQO010000093.1 coordinate 9,936, forward strand.
GAGGACATTTTCGGCGACGACACCGAGGAGGTCTCCATCGGCACTATCAAGCTGACCGGCTCAAGATTCCCCGAGGAAACAGCGCTCCGTCCCCACACCTCCGGCGACAAGAGCGACCCATACTACGGCTGCAAATACATCTTCACCCAGCCCTTTACCGGCCGGGCGGACGACTACCTCGTCACCCTGCTCACCGACGAGCTGACCGAGCTGGTGGCCGATTCCGTTCTCCACGCCTTCCCCACCGACGAGGAGATAGCCGCCTGCGGCCTCGACAGGCCCTATGCCGTTGTCACCCACCAGCGCAACGGGAAGGAAAAGGTACTGCGGCTGGCGGCAAAGGACGCCACCACACTGTACGCCATGGCCGACGGCGTGGACTGCATCTTCCAGCTGTCCGCCGACACCATGTATATGCTGGCCGGTCTTGCTCCCGACCAGCTGCGCTCGCCGGACATCCATGTGCGCTACTTTGACGCCGTGGAGACCATCCGCATCACCGCCGGCGACGAGGACTACACCTTCCGCCTTGGCCGCACTCCGCTGGAGACCGACAACACCCTTTACGAATACCGCGCCTACTACGGCGACACCCAGCTCACTCTGAACCACTACAAGAACCTGCTTCAGGTGTTCAACAGCGCCGCTGCCGTGAGCTACGGCGGCGGGAGAGAATCGGACACGCCCGCTCTCACCGTGACCATCACCTACTTCGAGGGCTTTGAGGCGGAGCAGGACATCATCAGCTACTATCCCGCCGGCACCCGACGCTACGCCGTGGAGATCAACGGCCAGACCGGCGCCATCGTGGGGCAGATGTGGGTGGATCAGCTGCTGGACAGCGCCCGCCTGCTCTCCCGGGACGAGGCGGTCACGCCGTAAAAATCTCCGGAGCCACTGAATAAATCGCACCTGACGGTTTGGCACGCATCTTGCTTGCATCTTTTCCGCCATACTTCACAAAAATGCTCGCTAATACACAAAGTATTAGCTCCGCTTTTTGCTTCGTCTGACGAAAAATCTGACTGCGCAATCTGCGCACCAGATTTAATCAGTGTCTCCCAAAAAACATAGCAAAAACCCCGGCAGTCCGAAAACTGCCGGTGTAATTTTTTGAATATCAGGTCAGTCAATACGGGAGTAGAGATTCTCTCTCCTGCGCTTGCGGTTGACCTTCTGGATGCGGATGCTCAGGCGGCCGAAGCACACAAAGGCCATGACCAGAGCGATGAAGATGATGACGCACCAGAGCAGACGGATCTGGTTGTCGCCGGTGGCCTGCTGATAGTGAGTCATCAGGCTGCCCTCGATCTTGCTGGTGGTGGTGGAGGAGACGATCAGGTCGATGGTGCGGTAGGTTTCGATGATTACCGCCACGATGCCCAGAGAAATGAGGATGTTGAGCAGGGAAATGAGGGTGGAGTAAACGCCGCCTCGCTCCGACTCAACGATATTATACGCCGCTTGAGTCAGAGGGCGCATACTCTTAACGTCAGACACACGGGCCTTCTTGGCGGCCAGCGTGGTGGTGGCGCTGATGGCCAGACGATCCTCGGGCTCGTTGCTGGTTCTGCCGGCTTCGGCCTTCGGAGCCTCGGTGTGCTCACCGGTGCATTCTCCGCCGGGCTCGGCAAGCCTGGCGCCGCACTTGTAGCAGAACAGATCGCCGCTGTCGTTATTTGTGGAACACTTTAAGCATAACATATCCGACAAGTCCTTTCCGTGGGTTGGTCATCCGGCGGCAAGCGTCGGATTTATTTATGTGGAAAATCAGTTGTACTTGATGCGGTTGTACAGACGCTTGAACAGCCAGATAACGCCGCCGATGCCGACGATGGTAACGATGGCGGCGACGACCAGATAGAGGGTAACACCCTCGAACTCGACGGCGGCAGCACCGCCGGGAGTGACAAAGTCGGAGTTGGAGGCCTGAGTGGTGCCGGTGCCGGTGATGGAGGCGAACATACTCTTGAACATCTCGGCCGAGTCACCCAGCAGGGCGTACATCCAGCCCAGAACGCCGATGGCGATCATGGCAAGGGGCAGAAGCAGTCCCTTGGGATGCTTCTTGTTTGCCTCTTCCTTGGCGGTGTTGTCTTCCACCTCAGCCAGCTGATTGGCGCCGGGCTGATTCTCGCTCAGCAGCTTGCCGATGGGCTCCTCCTCGGGGCGGCGGCCGCAAACGGGGCAGCTGTCTCTTCCTTCGGGAACAAAGTTACCGCAGAATCTGCAATTCATAGTAAATACCTGTCCTTTCCTTTTTTATCAAAAATGTTGGTCGGTGGGGAGTGCCCCCGCCGGATTCAGTCCTGAGCTTCGGCAGTCTCTTCGGTGCCGGAGGTGTTCTGGGAGCCGGTGTCGGCATCCTTGAGATAGATGATGTCGTTGTCGCGGCAGTAGTCAATGATGTTCTGCAGGTGAGCATCGCTCTGGGCGTTGTTCAGATCCTCCCACAGCTTGTCGGCGTGGGCGCGGTAACGGTCGGCGTCGTCAACGTACAGCGAGGCAAGGAAGCCGCTGCTGGCGTAGTTTTCAAACTTCTTGGCGGTGAACTCGGTGTAGGCCACCATGAAGCAGCAGTTGCGGAACTTCACAGCCATGGGATCGCTGCTGTCGTCGGGAACGAGCTCCTTGAACAGACCCTCGTAGACGGCCAGGAAGTTGTAGTCCTGGAACTCGCCCTCCATCTGGATGATGTCGTTGATGAGGTTGTCGAAGTTGTCGTTGCGCACGTCTCTTACCAGAGCAAGGCAGCTGTTGTAGCTTTCGCCGCTGAGGGAGGATTCCTCTCCCTCAAAGGGATTCTGCTTGAAGGGATCGGTGCTCAGATAGGCCGCGGCGAAAATGCCCACGATGACCAGCATGATGACCAGACTCACGCCGGCAAAGAGCTTGCCGGTGCGCTTGAGGCGCTGCTTGGTCATGGGCGCGCGCTCGGGTGCCAGAGTGATGAGGGGGACATCGGTGGTCAGGGTCTGGCTGGTACTGTCAGCCTTGTATGTATTCTGTCCGCCGGCAGGAGCCTGAGCGGGAGCGGGAGCGCCGCAGGATGTGCAGAAATCGGCGCCGTCACGGATGTTTTTTCCGCAGTTGAGACAAACTCTCATGTCGCATCTTCCTTGCATATTTATTCAGCGGGAATCAAGCCGCGCCGGGCAGTGCCGACACATTCCCATACTTTAGTTAATTATGACATAATTGTTCCCAAAGGTCAAGACCCAAACAAGGAATTTTGATTGCCCTTTCCGGCTCTTCTGTCCGGTTTTTCTGAGGATAATTATACCTCGGGCGGTGAATAATACCACGTGAGGTGAGACCAATGGAAATGAGAACCGACCTTGCTCTGGAGTCCCGGGAGCTTGACCCGGACTGCCCCGGAGTGGAGTATGAGGAGAGCGTCCGGGAGGGCGTGACCATCTCGGTGATGACCGTGGGAAAGCAGGCGGTCAGCCGTCTTGGGCGCGCCGAGGGAAGGTATATCACGGTCACCATGCCGCCGCTGACCGACCACGCCTTTCTGCCCGGAGAGAGCTACGAATGCCTTTCCTCCCAGCTTGCGGAGCTGCTGCCGCCCGAGGGGACGGTGCTGGTGGCCGGGCTGGGCAACCTCTCCACAACTCCCGACGCTCTGGGGCCGAAAACGGCGGCCATGATCCCTGCCACGCGGCACATCGTCGGCGAGCTGGAAAGGGTCACCGGCGGCTCTTCCCTGCGCTCCTGCGCGGTGATGGCTCCGGGCGTGCTGGGTCAGACCGGCGTGGAGGCCGCCGAGCTTATCGGCGCGGTGTGCCGGTCGGTGCGTCCGGCGGCGGTGATCGCCGTGGATGCCCTTGCCTCCCGGAGCCTCGGACGGCTGGGCTGCACGGTGCAGATAAGCGACACGGGCATCCAGCCGGGCGCCGGTGTGGGCAACTGCCGCCCTTCCATCTCTCAGAAGGAGCTGGGCGTGCCGGTCATAGCCGTGGGAGTGCCCACGGTGGTGGACGCCGCCACACTGGCCGCCGATCTGACCGGAGGCTCCCCGAACGAGCTTGCTCCCGAGGGACGAAGCATGATCGTCACTCCCCGGGAGATAGACCTGCTGATCGACCGGGCCGCCCGGCTGCTGGCGCTGGCCATCAACCACGCCCTGCACCCGGGCATCGACCCCGAGGAGCTGCTGGCGCTTTAGCTAATGTCATAATCCCTTATCCTGCCGCATAGTCATGTTACAAAAAAACAGGAGGCAGCAGGATGAAAGCAAGAAAAAGGAAGCGCCCGGCCACCCGACCGACTTCGCGGACGGAAGCGCCGGAAAAGACCGTCCCGGCAGAGCGGCTCCGGGAAAGTGACACGCCCGCATCCGCCGGGCGAACCTACTGCGTGATGGCCATGCCGCCGGCGGAGGGCAGTCCACGGAGCCTTTCCTCCGGAGAGGCGGCTGTGGTCATGCCGGTGTCCGCCCGCAGACCCCTCGAGCTGGCTCCTCCTCTGCCGGGGCGGGCGCGGCTGGCGGGCTATCTGCGGGTGATGGGCGGTCTGCTGCTGGCAGCGGCCATGGTGACCTCCCCGCTGTGGCTGACCGGCGAGAGGCTGCTGCCGCTGATGAAGCGGCTGAGCGCGGCCTCGGCGGCCATTGAGCTGCCCGAGGGCGAGCTGTCCGGCCCGGCCTCTCAGAGCGACATTCAGGTGCCTCCGTCAACCACCGTCACCACCACGACCACCACTGCCGCCACCACGACCACCACCGCTCCCACCACCGCCCAGAGCACCGAGGGACTTCTGCCGGTAAAGGAGCAGCACATCGGGAACAGCGGCGTTCAGGCGGGCGATATATACGTCAAAAACTCCACCGGCTACGAGCCCGACTTTTCCGCGCTGATGAAAAAGAAGCCCGACTGCCGCATAAAGCTCAACGCCGGCTATCAGGTGCTCATCGTACACACCCACACCACCGAGGGCTACGCCCAGCGCACCGACGGTCTCTACGACCCGGGCTACAGTCCCCGCACCACCGACCTGAGCCGGAGCGTCGTGGCTGTGGGCGATGCCCTCGCCCAGGAGCTGGAGGCCGTGGGCATCCGCACCCTCCATGTCACCGAGGTGCACGACCACCCCAAATACAACGGCTCCTACGACCGGGCGCTGGCCACCATCAAGAAGTATCTCGAGGAGTATCCTTCCATAGAAATGGTGCTGGATGTCCACCGGGACGCCATCACCTACGACGACGGCAGCAAGCTCAAGCCCACCGCCGTGATCGACGGGCAAAAGGCGGCGCAGGTGATGATAATTTCCGGCTGCGACGCCGGCGGCAGTCTTTATTTCCCCGGCTGGGAGAAGAACCTCACCATGGCTCTGCGCATTCAGGAGCGCGCCCAGTCACTCACGCCCGGGCTGATGCGGCCGCTGAGCTTTGCGCCCTTCCGCTACAATATGCACATGACTCCCAACTCCCTCCTGCTGGAGTTCGGCACCGACGCCAACACCCTCGAGGAGGCGGTCTTCTCCGCCGGGCTGATGGGCAAGGCCATCGCCGAGGTGCTGCTGGAGTGCGAGGTATAATACCATCATCGTAAAAAACAAAGGAAGCTGATAAAAATGATATCCAGAGTATCGCTGCGGCGCTATCTGCTGGCCTTTTTTGCCGCCATGTCGCTCTTCGCGCTGACCGCGGCGGTGTGGCAGATCAACGCCGCCGCCAGCGCCGCAATGAGCGAAAACGCCGTCCCCATGCCGAAAATCAGCGGGGACGGCGTGATTGAGTATATTTTCAGCGGCAGCGCGGTGTCATGCCTGCGGAGTCTGGCCGGAAAAGTTTTCCCATATGCTTCTCTGGTCCTCGAGCTCCTCCTCTGGGTTTTCTTCGCCGTCGCCGCCATGTGAGGCGTTGAGCAGCAGATTGACGCCCAGATCCCGATAGCGCTCGGCGGAGCTGTATTCCCTTTCGGCGGCCTCAAACTCGTCGAACATCTCCATGAGCTCGCCGCTCGCGATATGCAGAGAGGCCAGCCTCGCGGCGCGATCCACCGACTCGGGCAGCTTTTCCAGCAGGCGGATGGCCTCCCGGTTTTCGGTCAGCGCCTCAAAGTAATCCTTCTCCTCCAGAGAGGAAAGAGTCATGCCCAGCCGCATCCGGCAGAAGGCCTCCAGCTCGGTGAGCTGGGCGGCGCTGAATTCTCCTGCCCCTTCTCCTCCCGCGCGCAGGACCGCCAGCCGCTCGGCGGCGGCGCGGAAATGCTCGCAGGCCGGCCCGGGCTGTTCCCGCTCGATGCACAGCAGACCCATTGAATAGCACCGGGTGGCTGCCGAGGCGGCCATCCGGCGGTTTTCCGGCTGACTGTCGAACATCTCCACCGCCCGGGCAAAGTCATCCATGGCCTTGTCGTGCTGACCGAGCATATAGTAGGCCTCGGCGCGGTTGGAAAGCACCGTTGCGATGGCATCGCTGTCCTGCTCAAGACCCTCTCTGAGCTGCAGAGAGCGGGTGCAGTCGTCCACCTCGCCCTCGTAGTTGCCCATCTGAAAGCGCAGGGTGCCCCGGGCGTTGCAGCACACGGCAAGGTGCAGCCGAAGCTGGTCGGAAAGCTCGTCCACCCGGCTCTCCAGCAGCATTATGGAGCGGGAAAGGCAGGCGTGAGCCTGAATATTCTCCTCCTCTGCCCGGTAGATGTCGGACAGATTTCTCTGGCAGATGGCGTAGTGGATAAGGCACATATCGCCCTCGTCATCAAGATGGCCCTCGAAGATATCGGAGGCCTGAGTGTACAGCTCGCAGGCTTCCTCGTTTTCCCCTTCGCGCATCAGGCACTCGGCAAGGTTGCTCATTATCAGCCCCTGCAGCACCTCCCGGCGGCCTTCCTCATCCGACTCGGCCCGCTCAACGGCGCTGAGAGCCTGCCGGAAGCACAGCTCCTCCCCGGGATCGTACACCCCGAGGCGGTAAAGGCAGATGCCCGCCTTGTTGTAGGCTCCGGCGGCCAGAATGAGCAGATCGTCATCCTCGGCCAGACTGTCTCCGGCCTCACGGTAAAGGCCGGCGCAGTAGTCGAGAGGCAGCTCGGCGTCCATGGCCTCGTCGGCAATGCTGAGCCGCTCAAAGGGGCCGATCTCCTCGGCTTCCTTTATGGCGTCCCGGTGCTCGCTCACCGCCGCCGAGCTGTCGCCCTGAGCCGCGCTGCAATAGGAGGTCAGCAGCCGGGCTACCAGCGCAAGGTCACGGTCATCGGAAGCGGCGTATCGGGCGCAGAGGTCGGCGGCAGCCTCAAAGCTGCCCTCCCGTATAAGTGTCCTGACCTTCGCGGTCAGCTCCTCTGCTGTGGAAATGTTGTTCATTCTCTGTCCCCTGTCGTTTTTATTATAATATGTAGCATTCTCCGCCCGGGGCGGCGCGGCGGATATCCCGGAGCGCTCTGCCGCCGGGATATCCGCTCCGGACGCGCTGCCTCGGGCGGAATATCTGAATCGGGAGTTTCCGCCGCGTCAGTCGGGGAACGGCGGCCACCGCCCGCGTTGCATGGAGCCGGCCTTCATCCCCGCTGGCCGGTCTCTGCTTTTATATTATTCGCGGACGGTTCTGTTCGTGAATGTCTTTGTCAGGCAAAAATGGTTCCGCACACCGCTGCCACCACCGGCAGGGTGAGCACCGAAGCCAGAGTGGACAGCGCCACGCACCGGCTGGGCAGCTCGCCGTCGTGTCCGCACATGGTGCCGATGAGCACCGAGGTGGCGGCGCTGGGAGCGGCCAGCTCTATGCACAGCACCGACAGCGCCACGGCGTTGAGGTACGGTATGGG
>JAZSQO010000124.1:0-7581 GCA_045538015.1 Acutalibacteraceae bacterium
CTGCCCGGAGCCAACTGCGGCGCCTGCGGCTATTCCGGCTGCTCCGGCTATGCCGCCGCACTGGCTGCCGGTGAGGCTGCCAACGGTCTGTGCGCTCCCGGCGGAGCAAAGGTCTCCGGCCGGATCGCCGACGTGCTGGGCATCGCCGCTGCCGACGTTGAGTGCAAGGTCGCCGTGGTGCATTGCCTGGGCACCTATGATAACACCTCCGGCAAGCTGGAGTATCAGGGCGTCAATTCCTGCGCCGCCGCCATGCAGCTGTACGGCGGTTTGGCCAGCTGTGCCTTCGGCTGCATCGGCCTTGGCGACTGCGCCTCGGTGTGCGATTACGGCGCCATTTCCGTGTGCAATGGTGTGGCCTCGGTCAATCGTGATCTGTGCGTAGGCTGCTCCAAGTGCGTCAGAACCTGCCCCAAGGGCATCATCAGCCTTGAGCGGGCGGGTACCACTGCCGTGTATTGCTCCAGCCGCGTCAAGGGCGGCGAGACCCGCAAGGTGTGCAAGGCAGGCTGTATCGGCTGCATGAAGTGTACCAAGGTGTGCGAGGCGGGTGCCATTACCGTAACCGAATTCTGCGCCAGCGTGGATTCCGGCAAGTGTACCGGCTGCGGCAAGTGCCTTGATGTCTGTCCGGCTCATATCGTGCAGCTTCGATGATTGGAAAATACATTATGACAAGCAAGAAAAGTATACTGTTTGTAATATTGCTCGCCATTATTGCACTTTCGGCGGCAGTTCTGTCCGGATGCGGCGGCTACAGCGACGAGCTTCAGCGCATCCTTGCCGAGGAGAGAATAATCATCGGCGTGGAGGACAACCTGCCAATGTCCTTTGAGACCAACGACACGCCCATGGGCTATTCGGTGGATATCGGGCAGGAGCTGGCCTCCCGTCTGGATGTGGAGGCGGAGTTTGTTTTCGTTTCTCCCTCCGACGCCCAGCAGGCTCTGGATGAAGGCCTGATCGATGTCTACATCAATCTGCCCTCCCCCGGCCAGAAGGCCTCGGCCACCATGCAGACCGTGGAGGTGGGCATGGATTACCGCCAGATAGTCGTGGTGCCCTCCGACTCGGATGTCAAGCGGCTCTTTGACCTTGGCGGTCAGGCGCTGTGCGTCATCTCCGGCTCGGACGCCGCCGCCTCGCTGGACGAGGCCGTGGTGTTCAAGGGAGACCTCGGGCAGATCATCTGGTGCGTGAATCCCAGCGAGCAGTTTGACGCTCTGGACAGCGGGAAGGCTCAGGGGATGCTGATCGACGAGCCCATGTACCTCTACATCATGAACGGCGTGGAAAGCCGCTACACGGTGCTGGACGAGGTGCTGTCCGGAACAAAGCTGATAATAGCCATGCGCTCCCACGACCATCGGCTGTCCGAGCGCATATCCGCGCTGATCGAGGATATGCGTCTGGACGGCACCATGGACGAGATACGCGCCGAATGGCTTGGGTGAGAATACGATAAGTAATATTCTACGCAAAGATTGAACAGAGTATAAGAAGAGTATTTAACTGCGGCAAAGGCCCGGGCAGTTTTCGCTCCCGGGCCGGCCGTTATCGGAAAAAGTGGTGTAATCATTACTTGAATAAGGATGATTTCCAAATGAATTTACCGATGTTTGATTCGCGCGACGCACGGTACAAGAACCCGTACGGAGCAATCGTGGAGGGAACGGGAGTACATTTACGTATTTGCCTGCCCAGAAGCATGGGCTGCTCTGCCGCGAAGGTAGTCGTTCACGACGAGCTGAACAATACCGACAGCGTGAGCAATATGTTCTGGTGCGGCATGGAGGGCACCGACGCCGAATGGTGGGAGACCGATACGAGCTTTGACACTGCCTCGCTCTACTTCTATCACTTCCGGCTGACCACCTCCGAGGGAGAGAAGCTCCTCGGCAGAGGATGGGGAGGCAAGGGCGAGCTGACCAGAACTCCGGTGTTCTGGCAGCAGACCGTTTACGAAAAGGACTTTGCCACGCCCGACTGGCTGGACGGCGGCATCATGTACCAGATATTCCCCGATTCCTTCTGCCGCAGCGGCAGACGCTATCCCGATGTGCCCGGTGACCGCCGGCTGAACACATGGGGCGGCGAGCCTCACTGGCGGGTGGATGAGGACGGAAAATTCCGCAACAACCGCTTCTTTGGCGGTGACCTCGAGGGCATCATCTCCAAGCTCGATTATCTCGAGTCGCTGGGAGTGACCTGCATATATCTCAATCCCGTGTTCGAGTCGGCGGAAAACCACCGCTACAGCACGGCGGACTACACAAAGATCGACCCGATGCTGGGCAGCGCCGAGGACTTCAACCGTCTGTGTGCCGAGGCACGCAAGCGGGGCATAAGAGTTATTATCGACGGCGTCTTTTCCCACACCGGCAGCGACAGCGTCTACTTCAACCGGGAGGGACGCTATCCGCAGAACGGCGCCTACAACTCTCCCGAATCGCCCTACAGATCGTGGTATAAATTCCAGCAGTGGCCGGATAAATACAGCTCCTGGTGGGGCTTTGAGACTCTGCCCGAGCTCAACGAGGACGATCCCAACGTGCTCCGCTTCCTCACCGGAGGCGGCGGCATAGTCCAGCGCTGGCTGGGTGAGGGCGCCGGCGGCTGGCGGCTGGATGTGGCCGACGAGCTGCCCGATGTGTTCCTCGACGAGCTGCGCAGCGCCGCCAAGAGCCAGAAGCCGGACGCGGTGATAATCGGCGAGGTGTGGGAGGACGCGAGCAACAAGATCGCCTACTCTCTGCGCCGCCGCTATCTGCTGGGTAAGCAGCTTGACTCGGTCATGAACTACTGCTTCAGAGACGCCATTATCGACTATCTCAACGGAATGGATGCCGCCGACGCCATGGAGTGCATCCAGACCATCCTGGAAAACTATCCTCCTCAGGTGGTGCGCCTGCTGATGAACATGGTGGGTACCCACGACACCGAGCGTGTGATGACCGCCCTTGCCGGAGAATCCTCCAACGGACGGGGAAGAGACTGGCAGTGCGTCCAGAGGCTCAGTCCCCAGCAGAGAGAATACGGACGGCAGAGATGCAAGCTGGCCTCGGTGCTGCAGTACACCCTGCCCGGCGTGCCCAGCGTCTATTACGGCGACGAGGCGGGCATGGAAGGCTATCGTGATCCCTTCAACCGGGCCTGCTATCCCTGGGGAGCCGAGGACACCGAGATGATCGCCTGGTACCGTGCCCTTGGCAAGATCCGCCGCTCCCACGACTGCTTCACCGGCGCGGGAATGGAGGTCGTGCAGGCCTCCGGCCGGGTCATGGCCTACATCCGCCGGGGCGAGAAGGACAGCGTGCTGACGGTGATAAACGCCGGCCAGACCGACGCCACCCTTCCTCTGCCCGAGGAGTTCCGCTCGGCGGAGCCGCTCATCGGCGAGCCTCTGTGCGGTAGCTACCTGTTTGTTCCCGCGGGAGGCGCGGCACTGCTCAGCCTGAAAAAATAACAGCGAAGGACATTATACAATGAAAAAATACCTGATACCGGCCGAACAGCTCAAGCCGCTGGCCGAAGGAAAGGGTATGTGTATGGCGCCCGACACCATCATGGTGACCGGGCTGCCCATTGCCCGTATGTACCGGGTCATGCCCACCATGCTCATGGACAGCGGCTGGCGTTTCCTTGCCGGCTGCGAAACGGGCGAATATCTTTCAAATCCCCGGTACAACGGCATATATGACGTGAATGTGCTGGCCAACTACAGCCCCGACATTGTGGAGTTTCTCGACGCGCCGCCCTATTCGGCCTACGAGCGTGCCGAGGACGGGCGGTGGCAGGACGTTTCGATTTCTACCGATTGGATGACTCTTGCATGATCACACCCATCAGAAAGAATCAGCTCAGAAAGCCTCGGATGATAATGTTCGATTACGGCAACACCCTCATCCACGAGGACGTGTTCAGCGCCATGGCGGGCTACGACGCGGTGCTGGACTTCGCGGTGAGCAATCCCATGGATGTTACGCCCTTTCGGCTGGCTAAGCTCAACGACGAGTATTTTGAATTTCTGAATAAAAACGCCCATGCCAACGGCATCGAGGTACATCACCACTGCTTTTTCCGTACCCTTTTCGACCGCTTTGCTCTGGAGTTTGATGTTCCCTATGAGGCTCTCGAAACCATCTATTGGGACACCGCCGCCCGAGGCCGGCCCGCACCGGGAATACAGCAGGTGCTGTTTTATCTGCGCACCCACGGCATCCGCGCCGCGGTGGTGAGCAACATCTCTTTTTCCGCCGAGGCGCTGGCCGAGCGGCTGCGTGATCGCCTGCCGGGCAGCGACTTTGAGTTTGTGGTCGCCTCCAGCGAGTACGGCATCCGCAAGCCGGAGGAGCTGCTGTTCCGGGCGGCTCTCGGCAGAAGCGGACTTGCCCCGGAGGACATCTGGTTCTGCGGCGACACGCCAAGCGCCGACGTGCTTGGAGCGGCGGGCGTGGGAATGTATCCGGTGCTCTACCGCCATCCGGACATATATCCCGAGACCGACCTTTCCGCCCTTGAGGGCACAGACTATCTTTTCATCACCGACTGGGCTCAGCTTATCCCGGTCATAGAAAAAGCCGAATAATAATCAAAAAAACACCGTTCGCCGGCAGAATATATGTTGCCCGCGGACGGTGTTTGTTATATAATGGTGAAAGCAAGGCAAATTCAAGTTCGATATCATACTTACTATATTGATCGGAAGATGACCATGGAAGAGCTGAAACAGGAACAATTGATCGGCGTGGTGGACAGCGTGACCTTCCGCAAGGAGGACAGCGGCTTTACTGTGCTGGAGCTGGAGCACGACGGCGAGATTGACACGGTGGTCGGCTCTCTGCCCGAGGTGTACGCCGGGGAAAAGCTGACCCTTTACGGCCAGTGGCAGAGCCATCCCACCTTTGGCCCTCAGTTCAGAGCCGACAGCTTTGAGCGGGAAATGCCCGCCTCCGCCGCGGCTATTCTGCGTTATCTTTCCGACGGCGCCATCAAGGGCATAGGCCCGGCGACGGCGGCAAAAATCGTGGATAAATTCGGCGACCAGACCCTCTATGTCATCGAGAACGACCCCAAGAGGCTGGCCACCATCAAAGGCATATCCGAGGAAAAGGCCAACGAGATCGCCGACCGCTACAAGGCGCAGGCCGGCCTGAGCGAGGCCGTGGCTCTGCTGGCCCGGTATTCGGTCACGGCGGCGGAGGCCATGACCATCTGGCGCACATGGGGCCCGGCCACCTTCGACATGGTGGAGTCCAACCCATATGTGCTCTGCCAGCCGGAGCTGGGCATCGGCTTTGACCGCATAGACGAGGCCTGCTCCCGGCTTGAGCGTCCGATCGATGACTTCGGACGGCTGGCCGCCGGCGTGAAGCACATTCTTTACCACAACCTTAACAATGGGCATACCTGCCTGCCCAGAGAGAAGCTGGTTCCCGTCGCCGCCCGGCGGCTCGGTCAGGATCTGGAGATGATCGACGGTGTCATCGAATCGCTCATCGATTACGAGGAGCTGGTGGTGGACGAGCTGGGCGACCGGGAGTTTGTGTTTCTCTCCGAGCAGTACGCCTCGGAAACCTACTGCGCCGGACGCATCCTTGCTCTGATGCAGTATAACGCAAAGCCCATCGGCGACTACCAGCAGTATCTTGAACTGGTGCAGAACCTGAAGAACACGAGGTACGAAAGCAAGCAGCTGGAGGCCATCGACGCAGCCATGACCAAGGGACTTCTGGTGCTGACCGGAGGCCCCGGCACCGGCAAGACCACCACCCTTGACGCCATCATCAGCATCCTTGAATCGTACAAGCACAAGGTGGCCATCGCCGCGCCCACCGGCAGAGCCGCCAAGCGCATAACCGAGGTGACCGGCCGGGAGGCAAAGACGCTTCACCGGCTCCTTGAGGTCAAGTGGGGCCCCAACGATGTGTCCTTCTTCGAGCGCAACGAGCGCAATCCTCTGGAATGCGACGCGCTGATAGTGGACGAGCTTTCCATGACCGACACGGCTCTGTTTGAGGCTATGCTCCGGGCGGTGCCTCCGGGATGCCGGCTGATACTGGTGGGCGACAGCGACCAGCTGCCAAGCGTGGGAGCGGGCAACGTGCTCAGCGACCTCATCAGCTCGGGCAGAGTGCCGGTGGTTCAGCTCACCGAGGTGTTCCGTCAGGCGCAGACCAGCGCCATCGTCACCAACGCCCACCTGATAGTGGAGGGCACCATGCCCAATCTGGCGCTGAAGAACAGCGACTTCTTTTTCCTTGAATCCAACAATCCCAATGTTGTGGCGGACACCATTGAGGATCTTTACTTCCGCCGCCTGCCCAACGCCTATAACTACAGCCCGCTGACCGATATTCAGGTGCTGTGTCCCGGGCGCAAGGGCATAACCGGCACCCGGGAGCTCAACCGCCGCCTTCAGGCCCGGATGAATCCGGCTCACCGGGATAGGAGCGAGCTGCACCTGCCCGGCGTCACCTTCCGTGAGGGTGACAAGGTCATGCAGACCCGCAACAACTACGATGTCCCGTGGAAGAATTATCTGACCGGAGAAGAGGGAACAGGCATCTTCAACGGAGACATCGGCATGATACAGCGCATTGACCACCTGAGCGGCCAGATGGAGGTGCGGTTTGACGAGCGGATGGCCACCTACGAGCTGGATGACGCCGCCCAGCTGGAGCACGCTTACGCCGTCACCGTCCACAAGAGTCAGGGCAGTGAGTTCACCGCCGTGGTGATACCCATGTGCCCCGGACCGCCGCAGCTGCAGTACCGCAGCCTGCTGTACACCGCCGTCACCCGTGCCCGCTCGCTGCTTATTCTTGTGGGTCAGCGGGACATCGTGGCGCAGATGGTGACCGGACGGAGCAAAAGCGGCCGCTACACCGGTCTTTCCTACTTCCTGACCGGGTATTGAGCCGAGCCAAAGACAAACAGAGTAAACGGAGGCGAACACCATGGGATTTTTTGAACAGCTGAAAGACGCGGCCCTCGACAGGATATTCCCCCGGCGCTGCCCGCTGTGCGGCACGGCGCTGATGCCCAACGAGCGCATATGCGGTGAATGCTCAAACGATGTGGAATACATAAAGGCTCCGGTGTGCCGCCACTGCGGCCGCCCGGTCTTTGACTGCGCCTGCGGCGACGAGCCCTTTATTTTTGACCGCTGTGTGTCGCCCTTTGTCTACACCAAGTCCATCCGCCGGGGAATGCACCGCTTCAAATTCCACAACGCGCCCACCGTCGCCGGATATTTCTCAAGATACATGGCGGCCATGATTCGCCAGCAGTACGCCGACGAGTACATCGACATCGTGACCTGCGTACCCATGCACCCGGCCGACCAGCGCCAGCGCGGCTACAATCAGGCCATGCTCCTCGCCCGGGAAACCGGAGCGCTGCTTGAGCTGCCGGTGCACAGCAACCTGCTGAGAAAGACCGAGCAGAACAGCGTTCAGCATTCCCTGACCAGAAAGGAACGCCAGCGCAACGTCAGCGGTGTTTACCAATTTTCGCCCACGGCGCTGCCGCTCAACGGCCGCACCGTGCTGCTGTGCGACGATGTCATCACCACCGGCA
>JAZSQO010000033.1:0-10560 GCA_045538015.1 Acutalibacteraceae bacterium
AGTGGTGACGAAATTCTCGGCGGCGTCCTGAGTGACGGTGTACTTCACGCCGGGGACGATGTCGGAAATGGTGACGCTTTCACCGGCCTTGAGGGTGAGCTTGTCGCCCGACTTGATGGTGCCGGCGGCGGAGCCGGTGTAGGGATAGGATTCGGTGCTGTCGAAGGTGACGGTGTAAACAAACTCCGCGTCGGCGGGAGCGCCCTCGCCGGTGACGGTGTTGCTGATGGTCAGAGCACCGTAGGTAATATCCTCTTCCCATGTGCCGTAAAGCACGGTATCGGCAATTATAGTGTCAGGAGAATACTTTTCGGTAAGTGCTTCGGAGGTGTACCAACCGTCAAAGAACCAGCCGTCAACCGCTGTGACTTCCTTTGCGGTGTAGGTGGTACCGTAGGGGATGGTTTCCGCAGCGGGGACAACAGCGCCATCGGGAATCTCGCCCACGAACTGATAGCTTATGACCGGGTCTGTGCCACGTACGATGTATTCTTCTTCAAGCGTAACGATTTCTCCTATCATAAGGTCGAAATCCTCGGTAACAATAAGGGACACGAAGTCCACCTTGAGGGTATATGTACCGGATTCGCTATGGGTGAAGCTTGCAGAATAATCGAAATAGGGGTCAACCTCTTCACCCCAGTCGCCCGAGAGCTCTGCGTGATGCCAGCTGTAAGGTACCAAGAAAACATCGCCGACTACGGGGTAGTAATCGTCAGCAGGCCATACTCCCAGCGCTGTGAACTTTATTGTTTCGTCTATATCGAAGATTTTGCTTTCCTTCTCAAAGACAACCATAGGATCGCCTGCGGGAGTGGGATTCTCGGGAGGTTCGGGAATCACTTTATCGCCGTATGTGACCACGACCTGGGTGTCCCGGTCAATGTTTTCGAGGGTGAGAACCTTGGTCATTGAAGTTCCGCTGAGCGAGGAGATATCGACCTCTTCACCGTTGACGGTTATGCTGACAAAATCGAAAATAACATCATAACATTGGCAGGTAATATCAAGTGAACCGCCCTTGGGAACGACTGCCGAACTGGGGTTTACTCGTCCGCCGTATCCTGCTACGGAAACAGTGACATTGTAGTAATCACCCTTCCATATTGCGTAAAGTGTAACGCTTTTCTTATCGGCACCGACAATGTCCACAACCTCCTGCCCGTCGGTGTAGAGGGCAGTGTCAGCATCTTTATCGGTATTCCATCCAAGAAATTCTCCGCCCTCACGGGTGAAGGTGTTTGCGCAGAGCCTGGCGGAATAACCTCTGGCAAATCTCTGTGAGTTCATGGATCCCACACCGCCATTTGCGTCAAAGGATACGGTGTAGTATACCTTATCGCTCGGCTCAAAGACTATCTCTGCCTTCATGTCTCCGGCAAAACCGGGATAGGACTCGTAGTTGGCGTCAAGATCAACTGCGGCATCTTCAACCGTTACCGACTTGACATCATATCCGTCCATCGGAGTGTAGATCAGCGCTCCGTTTTTTACATTGACAAAGTTGAAGCCGGAATTGAAATAATAGTTTGAACCGCTCTTCCAGGCCGCACTGATCTTATACTTCACCAGATTGGTACAGCCGCTGAACATATCCTCCATATTCGTGTTGGTTCTGTTTGTAAAGCTGCTCAGATCAAGCTCGGTCAGGCCGGTGCAGTTTTCGAACATAAGCCCCATATCTGTGACTTTTGCAGTGTTAAAGCCGCTGACATTTATAGAGGCAAGACCACTGCAGCCGCTGAACATACCTCTCATGGATTCAACGTTTTGCGTATTGAAGCCGCTGACGTCAAGTGAGGTCAGGCTGCTGCAGCCAATAAACATGAATCGCATATTTTCTGCCTTTGAGGTATCAAAGCCGCTGACATCAAGCGCCTTCAAAGAACTGCAGCCTGAAAACATCATCGGGATTTCATTTGCATTTGCGGTGTTGAAGCCACTGACATTGAGCGAAGTCAGACTGCCGCAGTTCATGAACATAGCCGAAAGATCTGTTGCTTTTGAAGTGTTCCATCCACTGACATTGAGCGAAGTCAGACTGCTGCAGCCATAGAACATAGTGCTAAAATCAGTTACATTTGCGGTTTTCCAGCCGCTGACATCGAGTGAGGTCAGACTGCTGCAGCCATGGAACAGACCGGACATTCTCGAGGCGTTGGAAACGTTCCAGCCGCTGACATTGAGCGAGGTCAGACTGCTGCAGTTGCGGAACATACAGTTCATACTTGTGAAGTCAGCATCATTGAAAACTGTACCGTCAATCGTTTGCAGTTTTGTGCAGCCATCGAACATAAAATCGGCATGTCTGACAGCCGATGCGTTACAGCCGCTGAGGTCAAATGAGGTGCAGCTGCTCATTCCGTAGAACATAAAGTCTGTAATGGTGTTCAGCGCAACACCGGGCTTCATAACAACCTTTGTAACATCGGTTCGGTAAGCGTTCCATCCCCATGAAGCAGCAGCATTGCCGCTTGCAAGCATACCGTCTGTGCCTTCAACAGGGGCAATGGTCATCACGCCATCGGCATCAATGACCCATGTGCAGTTGCCGCAGGTGCCCTCTGCGATGTTGTCATCGGCAAGCGGTGCAGGCTCGGCTGCCTCGCACTCCTCGGTGTGAGTGTGCTCGGTCTTGGTGCAGATAAGCTCGTAGCAGGCGTCTGCGTGAGTGTGGCTGGAAAGCAGAACATTGTCGCCCTCTTCCAGAGTGCAGACCTTCTCGGAGGTGTAGCACTCAGCAGTGTGCTCAACACCCTCTGCGCATTCGCACGCAAGAACCTGAGTGAAGCAGCCCTCGCCGTGAGCGTGAGTGCCGTACTGCTCACCATCGGGGATAGTGCAGGCAAGCTCATAGCACTCGTCAGCGTGAGTGTGTGCCTCCAGACCACATTCGTAGTCGGCTGCGTTTACTGCCGGAATAGCCGCCGAAATAATAGTGCCGACCATCATTACAGCCAGCGCCATGATGCACAGCCTCTTGCCCATGCCTTTGAGCTTTCTTGAACAATTCAGGTTCATAATTTTGTCCGCCCTTTCTTTTGACCTTCGTGTTTATTTACGACCCGTGTATTCTGATTATCTTCTGCGAAAGCGAAATATGTTTTCTCCCCCATCCAGCAAGATAGAAAAACGCAAAAAATGATAGATTTTTAGCGATTAGATACACTTTCACAGATAGTTATGATTGATCATATCATATATATGTATACAAAGCAAGAGGTAAAGCGAGAAAATGTAAACGATTGCGGCGCGTAAAACGAAACATCATTCGCTTTCGGGCGTTGATTGCAAGAAGAACAAAAGCCAGAGCGTCTCCTTTGAAGGAAATGCTCCGGCTTGTTGGCCTCTCGCTTCTTTATGTTTTATCCGAGCAGGCGAAGCAGAAGAGAGTCTATATCCTCGGTAGGTTTATCTTCTGAGATCAACCGATTGCAAAGGGGCTGCCGCGGAAAGCAAATCCGCGACAGCCCCTTGTAATATTATTGCGTCAGATGGTTCTGATATACTTCCAGCATTTCTGTGGCGATGTGGCCGTTTGAAAATTCCTCATAGGCCGCGCCCTCACGCCGTCTGTCTTCGCTCACCAGATAGAAGCTGAAGGGGCCAAAGTAATCCCAGCCGCACCAGTTCAGCCCGTTGGCATTGGCGGCGTCCAGCAGATCATTCAGATATTGCAAGGTCAGGCCATAGTCAGCGGCAAAAATAACACCAAATTCCTGCAGCATAACGGCCACTCCGGTTTCCTCGGAAAACGCCGCGTATCTGGCAAACCTGTCGTGAATATAGGAAGCATCTATCACTTTGAAAAGGATGTCGCCCTCGTCGTTAATGGTTCCATCCTCACTGATGATAATATGGGGATTGGGAAGATTTTCGATTTTCCTGCCTGCCGGCAGAGAATCGTGGTTCTGTTCAAACATATACCCCCTCTCCCCCGTATTGATAACCATTGCTTTCAGATTGAACCAATAGATATCTCCGGCGGCGCCGAGCCGCAGAACAGAAGCGGCTTGCGGCAGCACGACCTCAAATGTGTTGTCGTAGCCCCGATATTCTCCGCCGGTGCCCTCTTCCTCAATATAGACGCAGCCATCTTCTCCCACGGCATCATAATCATACTCGTTGGAGAATACCTCTTTTCCGTCAGCTGTAAGAGAAATAGCTCCGCCAAGATGAACCTGATCTACCATGAAGCTGATTTTTGTTCCGGCGGGGAAGCTGCCCTCAATAACAAATTCAGCGTCACCCACATGACGCGAAATAAAGCCCTTGCCGCTGAACACCGGATATCCTCCGCCGAAATCAAAATTATCATGTATGGTCGTGTGGGTCAGCGCAGTCGGCTCATAGAAATGGAACGCCTGAGCAACCTGATCCTCCACAAGGGAGTACACGGGAGCGCGAGCTGTATCCATCATATCAACGAAGATAAGACGATCGGGGGTATAGGCTCGAATGCGCTTCATGGCCCGGCGCATGAGATCGACATATTGCGCCTCTGTAACGCCATTCGGCTCGTTCATCAGGTTGAAGGAAAGCAGGCTGCTGGGTACCTCTTTGTATCGCTCGGCCAGCATTTCCCAGAAAAGGAGGAAAAGCTCCTGCTCCCCGGGATCTTCCCACATCGTATCCGCGGCACCGGTATCGTTTGTGAAAAAGCCAAAGCTGTTATGCACATCAAGACACACATGGGTTCCAAATTCCGCGCCCCAGGAAATCATTTCATCCAGATTTACCAGCTTGTTCAGGTGTACCATGCCGGGATCATCCATATCAAAGTACAGCCGGGTATCCAGAGGGACGCGGACAAAGTTGAAGCCAAGTTCCGATATTTTCTTCATGTCCTCGTAACTGAACACCTGGGGCTCTCCGTCGTATATGCATTCATACTGCTGCATATTGGGAACGGTAACGCCATTCCACTCAGGCAGGCTGTTCCACGCGGCCTCCGGAAGCCGCGTTGCCAGCTCCAATGTGCCCTCGGCCAGAACGGCGGCGCGCGCTTCCTCGCCGGACACATCCACCAGACGATTATAATCAGTTGTAACCTCAGTTGAAGGCGCGGTTGTAGGCCCGGTTTCAGGTTCGGTTCCGGGAGACGGCTCCGCTCCGGAATCGCCGCAGGCGGACAGCGATCCGAGCAGCATCACGGCGCACATAAGCAGGCATAATAATCGTTTCATTCGCGTTTCTCGCTTTCCTTGGCAGACTGCCGAAAATATCCAAAATCAATATAGCATCCGCAAATGCGTATAGTCAACTGTTTTATGCGCCGGAAGCGGGCGGTTTCAATTCCAAATGAGACTGCAAACAAGGCAATATATAACGCCGGCGGAGCTTCCTCTGCCGGCGTGGGTTATTGGGTCGATTTTTTACTTGAGCATTTCATAAAGCTCGCTGACGCGCTGTTCGGTAAGGCGCGCGTCCTCTGTGCCAACGATAAACGAGTAGAAGGAGCCGCCCTCAAATTCCGCTCCGGCTTCGGCCACTGCCTTGTCTCTTTCCGCGATCCACGCGAGCTGATCGTTCTGCAGCTTTGAGTATTCCTCTTCGGGCAGGCGATTCTTAAGTTCGTCAAGCAGATAATTCATGGCGCCGTTCCAGATTTCGGACAGCTCCATAGCCTTGAGATTCATTTCGGTCTGGCTCAGGGGATCATTCTCAAAGGATGTGTTGATGGCGTCGGACTGTGCCCTGACGGACGCGAGGTATTCGTCAATGACTTCGATGCTCAGGGTGCTGTTCTGCTCTGCCGCTATAGTCTCCTGATTCGCGTCTGGGGCGTCGTCCGCGCAGCCCGCGGCAAGCCCCGCGGTGAGAACAACGAGCGCCAGCATAAGTAACAGTACAAGCTTTTTCATAATCAATTACCTCCGCTTTCTGTGATTTTCGGTTTTGAGCATTGCAAATTTTCGATTTTATCAAAACATATCATATAGCCATGGCCGTGTCAAGCAGAGGACACGCGGAAATCGAAGAATGCGGGTCAATTTCACCGCGGCTTCCCCCAACATGGGTAATCAGATATTTTTTACTTCCCGCTCTGACGGCTCAGGGCCTCCGCGGCAAACTTTCCGCTGGCGGCGGCTGTGGGCAGGCCGCCGTTGGTGGTGACCCACTGGCTGCAGAGGAAAACATTGCTGAGCTTTCTGAGGGTATTCTTCGCGGTGAGACTCTTTGCGCCCGCACGCTCAAAGAAGCTCATGTACGCGCCCTTGTAGGCGCCGCACCATATTGTGAAGGTCACGGGCGAATAGGTGCACAGCTGCACCAGTCTGCCCTCGAGCTGGGGATACCGGGCGACAACGCGGGCCATGGTCTCGTCGGCGATGCGCTGTTTTTCGGCGTTGTACTTTTCCCGATCCTTATAAAGCTCCTGCCAGAAATCGTAATCCCGCTCGTTCTGGAGGGTGTTGCACTGGATAACTCTGCGGTCGGCGGGGAAAAGCTCGCTGTCGTAGTCATACAGCCGAACTCCCATGAAGTTTTTTTCCTGAGTGCCGATGCGGATGGGCTCGCAGGGGAACAGCGCGGAGCCGGAAAATCCGCAGTCGGCGTCGCCTTTGACGCCGAAGGACACGTTGAAGCCGGAGGTGACCTGATAGTCCTTTCCGTGCTCGTACATACGGCGCATGGCCTTGTCCATGTATTTTCTGTCCAGCAGCTTTCCGAAGGTGACCGACGGGTCGGCGGCGCAGATGACATAGTCGCAGGGAACAACAGTGCCGTCGGCAAAGGTCACGGAAACAGCCTTGCCCTTCTGAATATCAATGCTCCGGGCTGCCATTCCGGTGTGAACAACGCCGCCGAGGCTCTTGTAGCGCTCTGCAATGCGCTTCACCATGCCCACCGAGCCGCCCATGGGCAGCGCGCCGTTGTTACTAGTGTAAAAGGCGTAGGAGGTGATGAGAGTGATGGCCTTGTAGCCTGGGTCGAGATACTGGGACATCATTTCCCTGACCATGGGATTGGAGAAGCGGTTGGCGAGGTCGGCGATGCTGTCCTTGCCGTATTCCATTATCATTCTGCCCGCGGCGGCCATGGTCATGCCGAAGCGGATGGTCTCAATCATGCTCATTTCGGCCATAGATTTTTCGCAGGGAACTCGCACGCTCTCGGCGTTCCGAACGTTGTCGAAGAACTTGTTGAGCTCTGCTTCGTCCTCGGGAGCAAGGGCGAGAAATTCCGCACGGGCCTTTTCCAGATCGCGCCAGAAGTGGAGCTGTCTTCCCTCCATCTCCAGCATATAGAAATAAGGCTCGTAGAAAAGCTCGGTGTCCTCGGTCAGCGCGCCGATGTTCTTCCATATTCCGTTGAGGTCGTCATCCTCGCGGCAGCCGGTCAGCCAGTGGATGCAGTTGTCGATGTGGTAGCCCTGCCGATTCCAGCCGGTACACTCGCCGCCCAGCATGGCGTTCTTTTCGTATATCTCAGTGTCAAAGCCCTTCTGCTGGGCATAGATTCCCGCGGTAAGTCCGGAAATACCGCCGCCGATGATAATTACCTTTTTCATTTTGCACCTCTTATTATATCAATGATCCATTCCGCTTCGGGAAGCTCTTTTTCGCCCGACAGCATTTCGGGCGTGACCGCTATCTGCTCCATGACGCCCTGCACGCTGCTCCAGAAGGCAAAGGCAAGGGCATAAGGGTCGCCCTCACGGAAATAGCCGTACTGCTGACCGGCGGCGATGATCTCCGCCGACTGTTCGATCTGGTTTACGCTCATGGCCAGCTCCTTTATGTGGGCGGGTATGCCGTTGCTGCGGCGCGCCTGCGCCATCAGCACAAACATATAGAACACCCACGACTGTTCCTTGGCGTAGCTGAGCATGGCGCGCAGAAAGCCGGTGAAGTAGTCAAGGGGATCACTAAAATTCATTTCCATCGGCTGATTTGTCCCCTCGACGCCCATGCGCACCAGCTCCTCGTAAAGCTGCTCCTTGGACTCAAAATAGTGGAACATCAGCCCGACGCTCATGTTGGCCGCCTTGGCTATATCCCCTATTTTGGTGTCCGAATATCCCTTTTGGGCAAACAGCTCCAGAGCCTTGAAGATAATGAGCTGCCTGCGCTGTTCCTTCTGTTCGTCTCTTGTCGGCATATCCGCACCTCGTTGAATAGCAATTCATTGAATGTGTATTCAATATATCGCAGCGGGATGGGCTTGTCAAGATAAAAAATTCAATTAGCCGCCGTCGCTCTTTCCTTTTCTTATTAAATGTGATAGAATGATGATGCAATTATAGAACACGAAAGGTGACAGCCAATGAACGCGTCAAAAGCGAAGAGAATCAAAAAATTCAAGAAAATCCGCATATGGCCCTCTGTATTGGGATTGCTTTTCATTCTCCTTTTGTTCACCATTGTTCTGGTGGCCGCAATGGCGGCGTCCGGCATGAGCATTGTGCAGGACAAGCTGACGGACAGCAGCAGAGTGTCCGTGAAGGTCGCTGAGCTTTTCACGGATTACGGAGAAGAGTCAAAGGGCAGGGTCGAGCAGACGGTGCTGTCTCATATCGACGTGCTGGAGGAAATTGAAGCTGTCTGCGTGATTGGCGCGGATGGCGAGCCGCTCTGGGCCAGCAGCGAAGAGTATCCCGCGCTCGGTGAAAGCGAGAGGGTGGAGTTTTTCCCCGGAGTCACAGAGGAAATATCCGGCATCATTCTTGCCGAGGATGAGGAGCAGATGTTTACCATCGACGACGGAGAGCTGGTTTTTGACACAGACGCTATGGAAGACAGCGCCAAGGATGCGGACTTTGACATTGCCGATCCTTTTACCCGGCTCAAGCTCTGGCTGGTCGTTCCGGTGAACGGCATGGACGTCATGGTTCTCAATAATATCCCGATATACGTTCAGGACTTTTCCATGATGGTGCTCTGCGTCGTGCTGTGCGGATTGCTGATCGCCGTCTTTACAATATATCACCTGGCTTCCTTTATCAGCACGGTATTGGGTATGCGCAAGACCACAAAAATACTGTACACCGACATGGTGACCGGCGGCGACAACTGGCTCTCCTTTATCCGAAAGGGAACCAATCTGCTGCGGCAGAACTTCATATGGAAGCGCAACTACGCTGTAGTTCATCTTGAGATGCGCAAGTACCGCAGCTTCTGCACCTGCTTCGGAGTGAGCAAGGGCCAGGAGCTGATCGAAAAATATTACGCCGCGCTGAAGAAGGAAATCAGCCGCAGTGAAGTTGCCGCCCATCGGGAGAACGCGGAATTCGGTCTCCTGCTGACCTACACCGACAAGGCTCAGCTGGAAGAGCGAATCAGAAGAATCGAAAACAGGCTGAACGCGGTCATGCCGGGAATGAAGGCTTATTTTGCCGTGGGTGTATACCTTATTCAGTCCGGCGAGCGTGATGTGGAGCAGCTGCACAACAACGCCATGATAGCCTGCGAGTCTCTGGGCGAAGAGGCGGAAAGCAGAGCCGCCTTCTTCGATGTGGAAATGAACAACCTGAAGCTGTGGGAGCGCAAGGTTGAGGACGACATGGATCGCGCGCTGGCAAACAGAGAATTTCAGGTTTACCTGCAGCCCAAAATCAGCACCACCGGCGAAGCGCTGGGCGGCGCGGAGGCTCTGGTTCGCTGGATTCACCCCACGGAAGGCTTCATTGCGCCCAACCGTTTCATCCCGATTTTTGAAAAGAACGGCTTTATCCTGAAGCTGGACGATTATATGCTGGAGGAGATCGCCCGGGTGCAGGCCGGCTGGCTGGCCAAGGGACGCCGGCTGGTGCCTATCTCCGTCAATGTATCCAGAGCGCATTTCACCCGTGAGAATCTGGCCGAGCATATCTGCGCCATTGTGGACAAGTACAAGGTTCCCCACAATGTGATTGAGCTGGAGCTTACGGAAAGCGCCTTCTTCGACGACAAGAGAGTGCTTATCAACACCGTTCAGAAGCTGCGGGCGGCGGGATTCCCGGTGTCCATGGACGACTTCGGCGCGGGATATTCCTCGCTGAATTCCCTGAAGGAGCTGCAGATTGATGTGCTGAAAATCGACGCCAACTTCTTCCGCGGAGCTGATTCCGAAGAACGAGGTATGCTGATCGTTTCCGAGGTCATCGACCTTGCCAAGAAGCTGGACATGAAAATCGTCGCGGAAGGCATCGAGAGCAGAGAGCAGGTGGATTTCCTGACCGAGCAGGAATGCGATCTGATTCAGGGCTACTTCTACGCAAAGCCCATGCCGGTGGCGGAGTTCGACAAGAAATACGGCGCGTAACCGGCTGAACGCGGTGCCTCTCCCCTCCTTCGCCTCTGAAAGGCGCGAACAGACCAAGGCATGAAAGAGGACAAAGCGAGTTGGGTTAACTTCTTCGTTTGGCTCAAAGAAAGAGGTCTGGACGGAGTGAGGCTTGTTGTCGGTGACAAGTGCCTTAGCATGCTTGAAGCCGTCGGAGAAGTGTTTCCAAATGCGAAATATCAGCGTTGCGTAGTCCACTTCTACCGCAATGTTTTCAGCGTTGTTCCCAAGTCAAAGGTTAAGCTGGTGGCAAAAATGCTCAAGGCAATACATTCTCAGGAGAGCAAGAAA
>JAZSQO010000031.1:0-25058 GCA_045538015.1 Acutalibacteraceae bacterium
GCGGCCCCCCGCGCCGAGGGCGCGGCCGACGGTTCTCAGCAGCGCCGGGTCAAAGGAGCAGGCGGTGGTGGCCGCCGCCGGGAAGCAGGTGCTGGGCACGGTCACGTTGACATGGTTCACATCCTCCTGATCGGTCACCTGACGCAGGCCGTGAGGGCCGTCGCTGACCATGATCTGGGGAATTTCCAGCTCCTCGTTGCTGTAGAGATGCCAGAAGTCCACGCCGGAAAGGAGCTTGGCCTTCTGTTCGTCGGTCATTTTGGCCGCGGCGGCTCTGGCTTTTTCTATAATATTCTGGTTCATGGTATTCCTCCGTTGTCGGATTATTTCGTTGGGTGGTATTATTGTAATTTTAACATATTATCCTCCGCGGCGCAATGGCTTTGGTGCAAAAGCACCATTTAAGCATAATATAGTTGAATGATGCAAATAACTGTTGACTTTTTCTTCCGGATGGTGTATTATATGGCCGTTCACTTTTGTGCGTAAAAGCATAAAAGCATTAAAGCGTTAAATGAGAGGAAGCAAGATCATGAGTAAAGAACTGACCCTCTGGCTGGTTATAGCGGCCTACGCCGTCTTCATGCTGGTCATCGGCCTCATCAACCGCAGCCGCTCCAAGAACATGACCGACTTCACCGTGGGCAGCCGCAGCTCCCGTGGCTGGCTGTCCGCCCTGTCCTACGGCACCGCCTATTTCTCCGCCGTCATGTTCATCGGCTACGCCGGCAAGACCGGCTGGGGCTTTGGCTCCTGGGCCGTGCTGCCCGGTATCGGCAACGCCATCTTCGGCTCCCTGCTGGCTTGGCTGGTGCTGGCCAACCGCACCCGTGAGACCACCCGCCGCCTCAAGATCAAGTCCATGCCTCAGTTCTTCCAGGCCCGCTACGATTCCAAGGCCATGAAGATCTTCTGCGCCGTGGTCATCTTCGTTTTCCTTATCCCCTACTCCGCCAGCGTTTACAAGGGACTGACCAGCGTGTGCTCGGTTCTGCTCAACATCCCCGAGAATCTGTGCATGATAATCATCGCCCTCGCCGCCGCGCTCATTATCGTGCTGTCCGGCTATGTTGGCGCCCTCAAGGCTGACGGCGTTCAGGGCATCATTATGATGATCGGTGTTATCCTTATGATAATCTTCGTCATCCGCAGCGACGCCGTGGGCGGCCTGCAGACCGGCATGGAGCGTCTGGCCGCCGAGACCGCCGCTCTCAACCTCACTCCCAAGAGCCACATCGCTCTGTGGGCCACCGTGCTGATGACCAGCTTCGGCACATGGGGACTGCCCCAGATGATCCACAAGTACTACGGCATCAAGAACAAGCAGGAAGTCAAGACCGGCACCATCATCTGCACCGTCTTCGGCATCATCATCGGCGTGGGCGGCTACTTCGTCGGCTCCCTCGGCCATGTGTTCTTCAAGGAGCTGCCCGAGGGCGGCGTGGACTACGTCGTTCCCCATATGCTGGCCAACGCCCAGCTGCCCAATGTCCTGCTGGGCATCGTGCTGATGCTCCTCATCTCCGCCTCCGTTTCCACCCTCTCCTCGGTCACCCTGACCGCCTGCTCCACCGTGACCATGGATCTCCTTGCCGACAACAACAAAAAGGAGCTTTCCAAGACCACTCAGGCCGTCATCACCAAGGTGCTGTGCGTGGTGTTCGTGGCCATCAGCTACTTCATCGCCAACTCCGACACCCTCATCCTCGACATGATGAGCTACTCCTGGGGCATCATTTCCGGCTCCTTCCTCGCTCCCTATGCCATCGCCCTCTACTGGCGCGGACTCAACAAGGCGGGCGCGTGGGCCGGTATGCTGGGCGGCTTTGTCACCGCTCTGCCTCCCGTTCTGGCCAAGCTCTTTGCCAACGGCTGGCAGGCTCCCTTCGGCCTCGGCGCCATGATGGATCAGGGTCCGCTGTTCGCCTGCGTTGCCATGGTGGTTTCCTTCGTTCTCTGCATCGTGGTCAGCCTTGCCACCGGCGGCAACACCGCCGAGGGCCGGGAGAAGTGCAAGTTCTTCTACGAAGGCCACGCGGAAGGCAGCCTTGCCGAAGCTGAGTAATCCCGAAAGAGTATAATTCTTTACCTCCTTTGATAAGCAGCCGCCCCGGCAGCTCTGTTTGAGCCGCCGGGGCGGTTCTTTCCCTTCTCCCCCATTTTCCGCCATATCCGCTGCAAAACCAACAAACTCTTGCAATTGGGGCAGGCAGTATATATAATGATATTATCTGAAGCTATGAGGCGGGCGGCATCCCGGCTCATACCAAAAAAGGGAGTTGACCTGAAAATGGCAAAGAAAAAAGAGCGCAAGAGAATAAAAGGCAAGGAATTTTTCAATTATAAGAAGAAGCGCGGCGACCGCACCGACGGCTGGCGCGTTCATGCAAACGACCCTCTGTTTGATGTTATCCCCCACGCCATGCCCGAGCGCTGCGACGCTCAGATATTCTTCGAGGAGGAGCTGGAGACCGAGGCGCTGGACAACTTCGTGCGCAAGGTTCGCCGCGATCCTTCCATGGAGATGACCGACCTCTCCCGCCTGACCGTTGTCATGGCCGCCTGCGTGCGCGCTATGTCCCATTATCCCAAGATCAACCGCTTCTGCGCCGGACGCAAGATCTACGCCCGCAACCACTTCTGCATCTCGCTGACCCTGAAGAAGGGCATGAGCATCGAAGCCGACGAGGCCAACATCAAGCCCCACTTCATGCCCAACTACACCCTCAAAGAGGTCTATGATATCCTGATGGCCGATCTGACCGCCTCCAAGGCCTCCGTGGACAACACCACCGACAGCTTTGTGGACAAGATCACCTCTGTTCCCCAGTGGCTGCTCCGGCTGTTCTTCTCCTGGGTCAGATACAAGGACAACCGCAAGGGTCTGCCCAAGTGGCTGTACACCCTCAGCCCCTTCCACACCTCCATCTATGTGACCGATATCGGCTCCACCGGTATCAATTCCATCTATCACCACATCTACAACATCGGCACCACCTCGGTGTTTATCTCCATCGGCAAGCGCGGCAAGAAGCTGGTCATGGACGACGAGGGCAATGTGAAGTATGTCAACACCATCAAGTTCTGCTATGTTGTTGACGAGCGCATCTGCGAGGGCTTCTACTACGCCAAGACCGCCCGCTACATCACCCACCTGCTCAAGCACCCCGAGCTGCTGCTGGAGCGCCCGGAAACCATCACCGAGGATCCCCTCTGCTAAATCAGATTTATACTTCGCGGCGGTTGAAATGCTCTTTCAGCCGCCGTATTATTATATACGCAGCGTAATACACAAGCGACAGTATACACAAAGGAGGCGACGCTATGAGCGCTATGGTATTCTTTCACAATCCCGACGAGGAAAACGGCTATCTGAGCAACTGGTTTCTCTCCGACTTCACCGCCGGCGGTGTGGCCTACTCCTCCATGGAGCAGTATATGATGCACCGCAAGGCTCTTCTCTTCGGCGACGAGGAGGCGGTCGCCGGAATAATGGCCACCACCGATGTGGCAAAGATAAAGGCTCTTGGCCGCGGAGTGACGCCCTACGACGACACCATCTGGAACGGAATGCGGCAGATAATCATATACGAAGGTCTGCTGGAGAAATTCCGCCAGAACGACGACCTGCGCGCCCGGCTGCTGGCCACCGGCGACAAGCTCATGGCCGAGTGCGCCGTGCAGGACAAGGTCTGGGGCATCGGCCTTTCCATGACCGACCAGCGCCGGCACGACATTTCCCAGTGGAGAGGGCAGAATCTGCTGGGCTTTGCCCTGATGCAGGTCAGGGAGAAGTTTAGATAACGGAAAAGGTAAAAGCCCCGTGTGAAGCGAATCGGCTTCACACGGGGCGTGTTGTTTTTATTGGTTTACTTGCTGCCCTCAGGCTTCTTCTCCGGAGCCTTCTGGGCGGCGGGAGCCTTCTGAACAGCGGGAGCGGCGGGAGCCTCGGGAGCGGCCTCTTCGGCGGGCTGCTCAACGGGAGTGCCCAGATACTCGGGCAGGTTGAGGCCGGCCATTTTGAAGGTGTCGCTGAGGGGAGGGATGGCGTTCATCAGACCGCTGAGGAAACCGGCGGTGGAGTTCTTGCCGGTGGCGCTGTTGGCGCCGCTGTCCCAGACGGTGACCTTGTCGATCTTGACATTCTTGATGGCCTCGACCTGAGTCTTGACCAGTTCTTCGATCTTGTCGGCGATGATGAGCTGAACGGCGCTCTGGGGATCTCCGCCGGCGGCACGGACGATCTCGGCAAGACCGCTGGCCTGCTTGGTGAGGATCTCTTCCATACCCTGAGCCTGAGCCTGCATCTTGGCGAGGATGGCGTCGGCCTCACCCTTTGCCTTGCGGCGGGCGACCTCGGCGGCGGCCTCGGCTTCTATCTCCATGCGCTGCTTGTTGATCTCGGCCTTGACCAGAACGTCGGCCTTCTGGGTGGCCAGCTCTCTCTGGGCACGGGATTCTTCGGCTTCCTTCTCGGCGGTGTAGGATTCTTCAAGAGCCTTTGCCTTGGCCACGTTCTCGGCGGCAAGGGCACGGCGGGCAGCCTCGGCCTCCCGCTCGCGGCGGGTGGCATCCGACTGGGCGATGGCGGCCTTGGCCTCGTTTTCGCCGTCAACGGCGGTGGCGTTGGCGGAGGCTACGCTGATTCGCTCGTCTCTCTGGGCGTTGGCCTGACCGATGGAGCCTTCACGGTTCTGCTCGGCGACGGAGCGCTTGGCGTCGTTGATGGCGCGGGCGGCGGCTTCCTTACCCAGAGCCTCGATGTAGCCCGACTCGTCGGTGATGTCGGTGACGTTGACGTTGATGAGCCGCAGACCGATCTTCTTCAGCTCGCTCTCCACATTGTGGCTGACAGCCTCGAGGAACTTGTCGCGGTCGGTGTTGATCTCCTCGATCTCCATGGTGGCGATGACCAGACGCAGCTGACCGAAGATGATGTCCTTGGCCAGCTCCTGGATCTCAGCCATGCGCAGGCCCAGCAGGCGCTCGGCGGCGTTCTGCATGATGCCCGGCTCGGTGGAGATACCGACGGTGAATCGGGAGGGAACATCGATTCGGATGTTCTGGCGGGAAAGGGCGTTGGTCAGGTCGACGTTGATGGAAATGGGAGTCAGGTCAAGATACTGATAATCCTGAATGATGGGCCAGATGAACTCGGCGCCGCCGTGGATGCACTTGGAGGACACGTTCTGTCCGTTCTTGGAGCCCAGCTTACCGTAGATGACCATGATCTTGTCCGAGGGACACTTGCGGTACCTCTTGAGAATGACAAGGATCATGCTGAACAGCAGCACGGCGATGACGACGATGGTCATAAAGACTTCAAACGGCATAGTTTTTTACCCCTTTCTGAACCTCTGAGAATTATATTGATTTGATTAAATCACTCGGTTTTTCCGGCGGCCCGGCTCACCGGCTCCACTATCAGCGTGTTTTCGCCGATGGTGCCCGTGACCCTGACCTTTTCGCCGTATTTCAGCGCCCGCTCGGCGTAGGTGACGGCGGTCAGCTCGCTCAGCTGGCTCTGGAGAATGACATTCACCTTGCCGCTGCCCTCGCCCTTGGCGGGAATGGTAATGTACACCTCGCCCACGCTTCCCACGGCGTTGGAAAGACGCATGGTGCCGTTGTGGCGGATGCGGGGAATGAGCCTGAAGAACAGCGCCACCACAAAGAGCGCGGCGATGCCCATGGCCAGCGCGATGGCAACCGTCAGCAGCGGTCCGGCGCCCAGCTTGAGGGCGGCGATGCCTGCCCAGCCGCCTACGGAGAAAAAGGCAACCATGCCCCGCACCGTAAACAGCCGCAGTCCGGTGTCGCCGTCAAAGCCGCCCTCGGAATCCACGTGGACATCCTCGGGAAGGTCGTCGGCAAAATCGCCGGCGTCGGCGTCTCCGATGCCGCTGACATCGCTCTCCAGATCGCCATCCTCGCCGCCCATGCCAAAGAGCAGCATGATGGTCTGCAGGATGAGAATGACCGTTGCCGGAACCGCCAGAATGTACAGCATGGCAAGCAGCGGATCGGCAGTGAACCATTGCAGCATAATAAAACCTCCCTGCTTATATAGGAATTTCATGTTTGCAAACTGCCGCCCGGTCAGGCGACATAATTATTGTAGCAGACCGGTGTGCGTTTGTCCAGTATTTCGACAGCTGTCGCAATTATTTAAGTTTACATAATAATTATCATGACTTGTCACAACGTATTATTTCCACCTATAATTACGCACTGTATTCGGTTTTACCTATATATCCAGCACGCTGAAGGCGGCTGAGCGCAGGAGGCGGTTGCACACGGCAAGACCCACGCCCTCCGGCTCGCAGCAGCGGGCGAAGGCTCTTCTGGCACCCTTGCCGTCCAGCTCACGCAGGGCGGCAAAGAGGCCGTGAGCCTGAGAGAGGAGGTCGTCCTCCCGGCCGTATTCGATGGAAGGAATGTTCAGCTCGGCGCCGTCGCCCTCAAAGCACAGGGCGTAGGTGCCCTCCTCGGCGTGGACGTTGCAGTAGGCTATGAAGGCCTCGCGGCTGCCCCGCAGAATGGTCACCTTGGCGGCGGGCGCGTAGTGCTTGTATTTCATGCCCGGTGAGGCGGCCTTCTCCCCTTCCGCAAGGTCGTCCAGCACGGCGTGGTTGATCTCCAGCCGGCCGGTCACCGCCTTGAGCATCTCGGGCGTCACCGCTCCGGGACGCAGCAGCTGGGGAACCTCTCCGCACACCGACACCACGGTGGATTCAAGTCCCACGGAGCACTCTCCGCCGTCCAGCACGGCGGCTATCCGTCCGTCCATATCGGCCATGACATGGGCGGCAGTGGTGGGGCTGGGACTGCCCGAAAGGTTGGCCGAGGGAGCCGCCAGAGGCACTCCCGCCGCGTCGATTATGGCTCTGGCCACGGGATGGGAGGGCATTCTCACCGCCACCGTGTCGAGGCCGCAGGACACCTCGTCGGGTATGCTTTCGCCCTTGGGCATGACGATGGTCAGCGGGCCGGGCCAGTATTCGGCAGCCAGCGCCACCGCCTCCTCGGGAACGGAGGAAACGATGCTTTCCAGCTGTTCCAGCCGGGATATGTGGACGATGAGAGGGTTATCCATGGGGCGGCCCTTGGCGGCGAAGATATCCGCCACGGCGCTGCCATTCAGGGCGTTGGCCGCAAGGCCGTATACCGTTTCGGTGGGAATGGCCGCCAGCCCGCCCTCTCTGAGTATTTTACCCGCCAGAGCGATGTCCTCCGGCGAGGATGTGAGCAGCTGTGTTTTCATTAGTATGCACTCGGTTCGTTTATTATTTGCGGTGTATCGGCGTATTAACACTCGTAGATACATTTCTTTGCATATATTATCACATATCGGCAGGAATATCAATAATCCGCCACGCAAAACCGCCGCGGGCTTCGGTCGTGAAGCACGCGGCGGTGTTTATTGGCATTATCTTCTTCTCCGGCGGCGTCCGGCGGGCATTCTCCGCTTGCTGCTCAGGTTGAGCACGGACACGCCGAGGGCTATGGTGGTGCAGGCCACCAGCACGCATCCGGCGATGAGTATCACATCGGTGACCCGCAGGTCGCTTATTTTCTCGGTCACGGGGCGGGCGGTGCGGTCATAGGCTATGTCCACCCTCGTCAGGGGCAGGGTCAGCTGGCCGTTGTCGTCCACCACATAGAAGCCCACGGTTCCGTTGCCGATGGCGCAGTAGCGCACCTTCACCGGCTCCGCGCCTCCGCTGTACAGGAAGATCTGAGGATCCTCGCTTATGAGCGAAAGACCGCTGTAGCCGTATATGCTGGAGATGGTGTCGTCCTTGGCGATGATGACACTGACCGGCGGCTCAAGGGGACAACCGGTGTGGTCGGCGGCATACCAGTCGGTCACGCCGTCGATCTCGCAGTAGCGCAGGTACTGGCCTATGCCGGTGTAGTCGTCGGTGCGGCGATAAAGCCAGCCCTTGGCCTCCAGACGCTCCATGTAGTCGGTCACCTCGTCCTCGGGCGGCTGGGCGTGACGATAGCGCGGGATTATATTCTCAAGAAAGTCCCTCCTGCCCTCATCCAGACCCACCCGGGTCCAGTAAAGGCCGAAGCGGCGGCAGTCGTAGTGCACCAGACTGACCGAGTACTCCTTGAATATCTGCTGGCTTTCGTGGCATTTGTAAGCGTCGCAGGCAACCTGATAGGCGCTTTTGCCGCCGGCGCTCTCCATGGTCATTCTGTCCCATGGCATGGATATCTGGTTGGCCCAGTACAGATGGAGGTAGCATTTCTTTACCGTCCACGGCTGGGCGCCGGGAAGATGCTCGTTCAGATAGTCCTCGTCCTCGGCAAGGGAAAGAGCGCGCTTCACGCAGTGTACGGTGAGGATGTGCTGGCCGTGGCCGTATTCGCCGTTTTCATCCTGAGTGATTATGACCTGCGGGCGGCGCAGGACGATCTGCTCGGTGATGGCGCGGACTACGGCCTCCTCGTCCCATACCTCCTTGGCTCCTTCGATATTCCATGAGTAGGCGTCGGGGAAGTGCATGAACACAGGATGCTGCCGCTCTCCGCACAGCCACAGACCCTCAAGGGCCTCATGCAGGCGCAGGCAGTTGTCGTAGGCGGTGTATATGACCACCGAATCGTATTCCAGCTCGCCGGAGTAGTAGGGTATGGAGCCGCCCAGATAGAGGATCTCGTCGTCCTGATGGGTGGCGATGAACATTATCTCCGCCGTGGAGGGCGTGGGGCTCCATCTGTGGACGCTGTCGGGCAGCCGTCCGGGAGCGTATACCTCCAGCTCCACTATGCGCAGGGGATTTGCCTTGCCGTCAGCGGTTATCATGGACACCTTGACGGCGTTTTCCGGCAGCTCGACATACTCCTGAATCAGGCCGTCTCTGCCCTGCTCGGTGCGGATCGTGCTTCCGTCGGAAAGTGTAGCTTCCATTGTCCATTCCGAGGCATACTCGCCCCATTTGATGTACAGTCCGGCGGCTCGCTTGCCGTTGAAGTCTATCCTCAGGGAGCGCTCTCCCTGACCTCTTATTATGAAAGGCTCCATGTGATCGCCGTCGGTCAGCCAGTCGAAGAGGCCGTCGTAAGAAGATGCGTAAAAGCTGCAGTCCTCGGCGATATTTCTGGCCGGAGCCGCCTCTGCCTCGGCCTGAGCGAATGCCCGGGGAGCACCAAGGGCCGCCAGAAGAACGACCGCGGCCAGCACGGGCAGCAGCTTCGTCCAGAGGCTCAGATGTGCCTTTTTCCGATATGTCGCCATTTTACAGCAGCTCCTTTGCGTCAAAGAACCTCGATGTTGTCCCGCGGAGTGACCGCCTTCATGGCGTTCTTGGTGTCGAGAATGGCCTTGGCGCTTCTCTGAACCAGAGCGTAATCCACATTGGTATGCGCCGCGGTGACCATAACAAGGTCATACTGAGCCACCACATCCTCGGTCAGCTCGGGAATTCCGGTCATGGTCAGGCCGTCCTGAGTGAACTCGCTGACCCATGGATCGTAGTAGTCCACCTGAGCGCCGCGTCCCAGCAGCTCGTGGATAACTCTGATGGCGGGGCTTTCGCGGTAGTCGTCGATGTCCTGCTTGTAGGCCACGCCCAGCACCAGCACTCTGGAGCCGCAGAGAGCCTTGCGGGCGCTGTTGAGTATGCGGGCACCGCGGTCAACGCAGTACTCGGGCATACGGTCGTTTATCATCATGGAGGATTCGATCATAGAGGTGTGGAAGCCGAATTCTCTGGCCTTCCACGACAGATAGTAGGGATCCAGCGGGATGCAGTGGCCGCCCAGTCCGGGTCCGGGATAGAAGGGCTGGAAGCCGTAGGGCTTGGTCTTGGCGGCGTCGATGACCTCCCAGATGGAGATGCCCATGCGGTCGCACAGCATGGCCAGCTCGTTGACCAGACCGATGTTGACGTTTCTGTATGTATTCTCAAGTATCTTTTCCATTTCGGCAACGGCGGGGCTGGAGGCCACAAAGACATCGCTGTCCAGCACGGCGCGGTAGACCGAGGAAATGACCTCAGAGGCGTCCTCGCCGATGGCGCCGACCACCTTGGGAGTGTTCTTGGTCTTGTAGATCAGGTTGCCCGGATCCACTCGCTCCGGGGAGAAGCCGAGGTAGAAATCCTCGCCGCAGCGCAGGCCGGAGCCTTCCTCCAGAATGGGCTTGATGAGCTCCTCGGTGGTGCCGGGATAGGTGGTGGATTCAAGAACCACCATGGTGCCCTTCTTGAGATATTTGGAGATCCTGATGGAGGAATTTTTAACGTAGCTAATGTCGGGCTGCTGGTGCTTATCCAGCGGGGTGGGAACGCAGATGGCGATGAAATCCACATCGGAGATAAAGCTGAAGTCGGAGGTGGCCGACAGCATACCGGAGGCCACGATCTGGGCAAGGTCGCTTCCGGACACATCGCCGATGTAGTTTATGCCGGCGTTGACCATGTCCACCTTTTTCTCCTGCACATCAAAGCCGATTGTCCTGAAGCCGGCTTTGGCCTTTTCCACGGCCAGAGGGAGACCTACATATCCGAGGCCTACAACGCCGCAGGTGAGGGTTCTGTTTTCAATTTTCTTAAGCAGTTCTTGCTTCATTGTCAGCGACCTGTCCTTTGTTTTTTTCCTTGGGAGGCACTGGTAAAATCCGATGCGGTTTACCCAGTGGCTCCAATATATTATAGGCCATGGCGCACCGGGTGTCAAGAAGACATAAAGATCGGGCGGCTGTCCCGATGTGGAACAGCCGCCCGTGGGGTTATTGGGTTTTACCGCTCAGCTCGGCGCGTTATCTGCGGTGAGCAACGCTGGAGCCCTTCTTCTTGGCCAGAGTCAGGACGAACAGCGAGCAGGAAACCAGCATGACGGCGATGACGGTCATGTCGTCACTGGTCTTGGTGGTGTCGCCGGTGGAGGGGTTCACGCCGGTGTCGCCGAGGACCTTGGTGTAGGTGGCTTCCTTCTGAGTGGTGGTGGTCGGAGTGTAGATGACCTGAGGCGGTACAGTCTGTACATACTCCTGAACGGCATCCTTCTCGTTGGTGGCGGTGCTGCCGAGGACGATGCCCTCGAGGCCCATACCAACGTTCGGGGTGTCTCCGGTCACATCGAGAACGCCGGTGTCGCCGGTGTAGTTGGCGATGCTGTTGGTCTCGGTGGTGGAGTATCTCAGAGCGTCTACAACGCTGTACTTGCTGGGAACATCGAAGGAGACGGTGTACTTGCCGGCCTTGACGCCGTCGATCTCGAACTCACCGTTGTTGTCGGTGGTGTCGGTGCCAACGATGGTCTTGTTGCCGTCGTACAGAACAACCTTGATGCCGCTCATGGCGTCGTCAGCGTTCTTGCTGTAGGTGGAGTTGTCGTCGCCCTCAGCCCATACGGTACCGCTGACGCTGTAGGTGTCGGGAGTGTAGTAGTAAACAACATCCAGACCCTCAGTGGTCATGGTCAGGTCTGCGGGGATCTCGGAATCGGTCATGGTGTAGCCGTCGAACTCCTGCTCCTTCAGATCCTCAACAACATCAAAGACGTTGAAGACTTCGTTGTAGGAATCGGAGATCTGCTCGCCGGTGGTCTCATCAACATAGGTGATGTGGAGAGTACCGTTCAGTCTTCTGTAGATGAACTTGACTTCCTGATCGTCCTCGGTGATGGTGCCCTCGGGCTCGCCTTCAACTTCGATCAGCTCATAACCGGGGATCTCGGCGGGCTTGTATTCGTACTCGACATCGACATAGTCGGACATGAACTCGCTGTCGAGCAGCTCGTTGCCGTCCTCGTCGACCCAGGAGGCGTATACCTTACCGGTCGGGATCGCCTTGTAGTAGTGGATGACATTGATGCCGTCGGTGGTCATGGTCATGTCATCGGGCTTATCGGTGTTGACTCTTACATAGTAGGGGATGCTGATGACCTTGAGGTCGTCAACAACAACACCGGTCTCCATGGTCTCGGTGTAAGCGTCGGACAGAACCTTGTCAGTTCCTTCCTCGAGGTAGCTGATGTTCAGAACGCCCTGCTCTCTGTCATAGATGAAGTAGACATCCTGATGCTCCTCAGTGATGGTGCCCTCGGGCTCGCCTTCGACAGTCTGGAAGATGTAGCCGGGGATCTCGATCTCGGTGAAGCTGAACTCGGTGCCGACAACACCGTTTACGGTCTCGGGAACGACCAGCGGGTTGCGATCCTTGTCAACATAGTGGACAGTGACGGAACCGGTGGCGACCTGAGCGTAGTAGTGGTTGATGACGATGCCTTCCTCGGTCATGGTCAGATCCTCGGGAATCTCAGAGTCTACCAGGTTGTAGTAGGCAATGGTCTTCTCGTGGACATCGGTGACCTCGACCAGAGTGGGCACGACTTCGGTGTACTGAGCGGAGAGGATGACGTTGGTGTCCTTCTCCAGGTAGTTGACGGTCAGCAGACCAGTGCATCTCTCGTAGGTGTAGATGACTTCGTTGGTGGCGTTGGCGGGGAAGTTGCCCTCCTCGATGCCCTCAACACTGATGAGCTTGTAGCCGGGGAACTCGATGGCGTCGAAGTCGTAGGTCTCGTAGACGTTGCCGGCGGCGGTGATGTCCTCGGTGAGGGCATTGCCTTCGGTGTCGACGAACTTGGCGACGGCGTCACCGGTGGGGATCAGTCTGTACCAGTAGGTGATGGTCAGGCCGGCGGGAGTCATGGTCAGATCAGTGGGAACATCTCTGGCAACCAGCTCGTAGAGATCGATCTCTCTCTCGTGGAGGTTGGTGACGTAGGTGCCGGTCTCAACGACCTCATTGTAGGCCTGAGACAGAGTCTCGTTGGTGCCTTCCTCAAGGTAGTAGACATTCAGGGTACCGGTAGCTCTCTCGTAGATGTAGTAAACATCATTGTGAGCGTCTGCGGGGAAGTTGTCGCTCTCAGCGCCTTCGACCTTGATGAGGTTCCAGCCCTCGATCTCGGCGGCGTTGAAAGTGTAGGTCTCGTAGACGTTGCCGGCCCTGTCGATGTTGGGCAGCAGCTCGTTGCCTTCGGTGTCAACAAAGTGGGCAGTGGCGGTACCGGTGGGGATCAGAGTGTAGTAGTAGATGATCTCGATGCCTTCCTTGGTAACCACGAGGCTCTCGGGAATGACGCTGTGATGGAACTCATACAGGTCGATGTCCTTGTAGCGCAGGTTGGTCACGCTGTCGCCGGTGTTGTAAACATCGACAACATTGTCGGCGAGCATCTTCTCGGTACCCAGCTCGAGGTAACGGACAACAACGGAACCGGTGCTGCGGGTGTAGACATAGATGATCTCGTTGGTGTCGTTGGCGGGATACTTGCCGGACTCGGGATCGCTGGCGGGATCAACATGGCTGAAGTCGTAGCCTTCGATCACGATGGGCTTGACGCTGTAGTCGGTGTAGATGTTGCCGCTGGAGGAGGTGCTGTCAGCAATCTCGTATCCATTGATGTCAACATACTTGACAACCACATCGCCGGTGGGGATGAGCTTGTAGTAGTGGATGATCTCGATGCCGTCCTTGGTCATGACCAGGCTCTTATCGGGAGAATAAGAGGTGGAGACATGCTCATAGAGGTCGATATCATGGTAGAAGTCGCTCTCGACCTTGTCGTTTACCTTGTAGGTAGCGGTGTAGGTCTCGTCCAGAGTCTTGTTGGTGCCGTACTCGAGGTACTTGACAACCAGACCGGCGTCGCGCTTGGTGTAGATGAACTTGACATATCTGGTGCCTTCGATGAAGACGCCGTCAACCTCATCATAGGGTTCAGCATCGGCTGCGCCAGCGGCTCTCAGGGGATCCTTGCCGCCGTAGTTCTCGCCGTCCAGCTCAACTCTGATGAGCTTGTAGACATCAGAATCGATCTTGACGAAGTGGAAGCTGCTGCCCACAGCGCCGACCTCGGTCTCGGTGGGCTTGAGCTCGATGCCGTCAGTGGTAACATGGGAGACAACCACAGCACCCTGAGTGACAACAGTCTCGACCTCGTTGGTCTGAGAGCCGTTGACCTTGGCCTTGTTGTAGATGACCTCTCTGTACTCGTCGGCATCCATGGCGTCGATGGTGACCTTGAAGGTCAGCACGATCTCTTCGCCGGCTTCGAGCTTGTTGATGTTCCAGGTCAGGCCGCCGTTGTAGTACTCGGCGTTGCCGTAAGAGGAAGCAACGATGGTGGTTCCGGCGGGAACATTATCGGTAACGGTGATGTTCTCGGCCTTGATGGAGCCTTCGTTCTTGACGGTGATGGAGTAGGTCAGCTCGTTCTCGGGGCTGGTGGCCTTCACATCAACAACCTTGTTGTAGTCAAGAACAGCGTGCTTGGTCTCGTTGGTGGGAACGGTGGTGGGCTCAGCGTCGCCGGCACCGGTGAAGGTGATGTAAGCGACGTTGCGGAGGTTGCCGTCAGCGCCGAAGCTGTCGTTCACCTTGACGGTGAAGGAGACAGAAGCGGTGGCCTTGGACTCCATGGTGCCCAGATTCCAGGTTACGGTGCCGTTGCTCTCAACGCCGCCGTTGTCAGCAGAAACGAAGGTGGTGCCTGCGGGAACAGCGTCGGTGACGACAACATTGTTGATGGCGTCGTATCTGGGATTCTCAACGTTGATGGTGTAGGTGATCTCATCGCCCATCTTGACGAGGCTGCCGCTGGCGGGAGAAGCGACCTTGTCGCGGCCGATGGTGGCAGAGTCAAAGACGTAGTCGTAGTAGTGGATGATGACCAGGCCTTCCTCGGTGAACTCGAGGGTGGTGGGCTTGTCGGTCAGGACCCAGTCGTAATGGGTGATGTTCTCGTAGTAGTCGCTGCCAAGGATGTCGCCGACATAGCCGTTGAAGGTCTTGCTCTCGAGGAGGGTGGCCTTGCTGGTGTAGTCGAGGTACTTGACGATAGCGGTAGTGGGGATGCGCTCGTAGATATAGATATAGGTGATGTTGCCTTCGATATAGGTCTTGCTTTCGGAGTCGAACTTGACCTCCTTGAGCTGGAGCTTATCGAAGCTCTTCTCAGCGGGGAGAGTGAACTGAGTGCCGACGGCACCTTCGGTCACGATATCCTCGTGGAGAGTGTTGCCGGCGGTATCCTGATACTTGACGGTCAGGGTGCCGCGCTTGACGATGTTCTCGGTGGTGTTGGTGTTATCGCCATCGACAACAGCGGTGTTCTTGATGGTCTTGGCATACTCGCCTTCGGCCAGACCGGAGATCTGGACGCTGAAGGTCAGGGTAGCGGTCTCGCCGGGCTGCAGGCTCTTGACGACATAGCTGATCTTGCCGTCCTTGAAGGAAGCGCCGTTGGTGAGAGAGCTGAGGATCATGCCGGTTCCGTTGGGAACGGTGTCGTAGATGGTGATGTTGCTGGCAGCAGCGGTACCGATGTTGGTGACGTTCACAGTATAGGTGACGATGTCGCCGACATAGAGGACGGTGCCCTCAGCAACGCTGGAGGACTTGCTGCTGGTGAGCAGTGCATGGCTGGTGGGATTGGTGGGGATCTCCTTATCCTGACCAACCTGTACATCGGTGTACTTGACCTTAGCGACGTTGCCCAGGTTGCTGCCGGAGGTGAGACCCTCGTTGACAGTAACGGTGAAGCTGACGAGCTTGGTCTGGCCGGCAGCGATGGAGCCGATGTTCCAGGTGACAACACCGTCGATCAGCTGGCCGCCGTTGGCTGCGGACACGAAGGTGGTACCGGCGGGAACGGGGTCGGTAACGACGACGTTCTCAAGGGCATCGGTATCACGGACGTTGGTCACAGCGATGGTGTAGGAAATGGTGTCGCCTGCCTTGACAAGCTCGCCGCTGGCCGGGTTGGAGCTCTTCTCCACAGTGGGAGCGTCGGTGTCAAGAACGCGGACATAGTAGTGGATGATCTCGGCAGTGTTGGTGACAAACTGCATGGGATCGGGAGTCTTGACGCTGTTGTAGATGTAACCGTCGATAGCGTACTCCTCGGCATAGGTGCCGGGGATGGCGTCGCCCTGATTGAAGCCGGTGTAGACATCAAGGGTCTTGATCTCAGCGCCGGTGTCCTTGTCGATGTAGCGGACAGTCAGGGTGGCGGGGATGAGCTTGTACCAGAAGACTACGGTGGTGACACCCTGGATGTAGCTGCCGATGCGGGCACCGTCAACATAATCGAAGTCTCTGTTGGCAAAGTCGAGGATGGGCAGGCTGCCGTAAGGAGTACCGACTCTTGCGCGAGTGGTCTCGGTCTTGGTCAGCTCGGTGCCGTCGTGGTCGAGATACTTGACGATCAGGATGCCGACATAGGCCTTGTCGAGGACATCGTTGGTGTTCTCGCCGTCAACAACAGCGATGTTGGGGATGTCGATCTCGTAGATGCCGTCGGGAAGCTGGTCGATCTCAACGGTGTAGAAGAGCTCAACGCTCTGACCCGGCTCGAGGCTGGGGATGGTGGTGAGGAAGTTGTCGCCGTCAGAGATGCCGTCCTCGCTGGAAACGAAGGTGGTTCCCTCGGGGATGTCAGCGCTGACAGGAACGTTGGTGATGACGGTGGAGCCTTCGTTGGTGACGGTGATCTTGTAGATGATCTCGTCGCCCTCGGTCAGGTTGCCGTCGGGCTGGTTGGTGAAGCTCTCGAGCTTGGCGTCGAGGATGGGATGGGTAACCTCGTTGGTGTAGATGGGATCCTCGGGCTCGAGGTCACGGTTGGTGTAGGTGGCGGAAGCGACGTTTCTCAGGTTGCCGTAGCCGCTGAGCTCGTCGTTGACCTTGGCGGTGAAGTAGACAGTAGCCTTGCCGCCTACGGGGATGGTGCCCACATTCCAGACCAGCTTGCCGTTGCTGTATTCAGCACCTTCGCTGGCGGAGATGAAGGTCATGCCGTCGGGGATGTAGTCCTCGATGACAACGTCGTTGACAGCGTCAACGCGGGTGTTGGTCAGGGTGATGATATACTCGATCTCGTCGCCGTTGTTGACAGTAGTGCCGCTGACGGGATTGCTGCTCTTGACGAAGTCGAGAGGAGTGTTATCAGCCTTGATGAAGGTGTAGTAGTGGATGATATCAACATTACCGTTGATGAATACCATTTCAGCGGGCTTGGTGGTATTCACATAGGTGTAGTTGGTGATCTCGGTCCACTGGTCAGACTCGATGGCGTCGCCGACCCAACCGGTGCCGTTGACATTGGGCAGGATATCCTGGCCGCTGCCAAGGTCGATGTAGTGGATGGTAACAGTACCGCTCAGTCTGGTGTAGATGTGAGTGATGGTGATGGCGCCGTCAACAAAGGTACCGTCGGTGGTGCCCTCGGTGGTCTTCAGCTCGTAGCCGTAGATCTTGATGGCGTCGGTGGTGCCGTGGGCGGTGCCGGGCTTGCCCTCGTAGTGGAGGGAATCAGCCAGAGCATTGCCGGCCTCGTCAACGAAGTGGACATCAACGGTGCCCTTCTTGACGATGGTCTCGGTGGTGTTGGTGGGCTCGCCGTTGACATAGGCGGTGTTGTTGACAAAGCTGGTCAGATCAGCGATGTCGTTCACCTGAACCTCAAAGGCGAGGGTCTTGCTTGCGCCGGCCTCGAGACGGTCGATGGTCCAGGTCAGCTCGTTGCCGTTGGCAGCAGCGCCCTTGGCATTGAACAGGGTGGTGCCGGCGGGAACGGTATCGGTAACGACGATGCCGGTGGCAGCGGCGGAACCGTTGTTGGTGACGTTAATATAATAGGTATAAACATCGCCAACGCCGTAGAAGGCAGCCTCGCCGCCGGTCTTCTCAGCGGTCAGAACCGCGTGGCCGGTGGTGTTGGAGGGGATGGTGGTGTCCTCAGAGGCGTCGCGGTCTCTGTAGGTAACATAAGCGGTGTTGGACAGGTTGCCGGTGCCCTCGATGGCAGCGTCAACGGTGACGGTGAAGCTGACAGAGGCGGTAGCGCCGGACTCGATGGAAGGAATGACGAAGCTGATGGCGTTGCCATTGACGGTGCCTTCGCCGGCATCGGTAATGGTGGAGCCCTTGGGAGCAGTGTCGTTGACAACGACATTGGTCATGGCTTCGTACTTGTTGTTGGTGATGCTGATGGTGTAGACGATGGTCTGTCCCTGCTTGACCAGGCTGCCGTTGGCAGGATCAGCGGTCTTGACGACGGTGGGAACAGAAGAGTCGGGGATCAGCTTGTAGATGTGGGTGATGGTGATGCCGTCCTCGGTGAGGATGGTGGTGGGAGCCTCGGTACGAACATACTCGTAGCGCTGGATCTCCTTCTGGAGGAGGTCGGTGACTTCCTCACCCTGCCAGCCGGTGATGGACTCGGGGTTGGCAAGGGTGTTGCCGGACTCGTCTACATAGTAAACGGTGGCGGAGCCGGGGATCTTCTCGTAGACATAGATGATAACGATCTCGCCGTCGGTGAAGGTGCCGGTGGGATTACCGGTGACGGAAACCAGGCGATAGTTCTCGATGTCCTTGGAGCCGTACGGGCCGTAGGAGCTGCCGGTCTTGCCGCTGGCGCTGTCGCTGGGCAGGAGCTCGTTGTTCTCGGTGTCAACATACTTGACAACGACGGTGCCGTACTTGGTGATGTTCTCAACAGTGTTGGTGGGCTCGCCGTTGACCTCAGCGGTGTTGGCGATGACCTTGGAGCCGGCACCGATCTCGTTGACGGTAACGGTGAAGCTCACATAAGCGGTCTGGCCAGCAGCCAGAGAGGCAATGGAAGCGGAAACGGAAGTGCCGTTGTTCTGAACATTGCCCTCCTTGAAGGTCACGCCGTCGGGAAGGGTATCGACGACCTGAATGTTCTGGGCATCAGCAGTACCGTTGTTGGTGACAGCGATGGTGTAGGTGATCTCATCGCCGGCGCCGAGGATGGTGGAAGCGTCAACGCTGCTGGCCTTTTCGGCGGTGATGACAGCATGGTTGACGGTGTTGGTGGTGTTGGAATCGGGCTCGTTCTGGCCGGGCAGAGTGTAGGTGATGCTGGCGGTATTGGCCAGATTGCCGGTGCCGGAAATAGCCTCGTCGACAGTTACGGTGAAGCTGACAGTTGCAGAGCTGTTAGCCTTGATGCTGTCGATGGTGAAGGAGATGTTTCTG
Organism: Acutalibacteraceae bacterium; assembly: GCA_045538015.1. Taxonomy (GTDB): domain Bacteria; phylum Bacillota; class Clostridia; order Oscillospirales; family Acutalibacteraceae; genus SIG598. The sequence continues at coordinate 19,035 of JAZSQO010000031.1, forward strand.
CCGTCAACCTTGCCGCCGTTGGCATCGGTGATGGTGGCACCGAAGGGAGCGGAATCGTTGACAACAACATTGGAAACGGGAACGCTGCAGGGATTGAACACCTCGATGGTGTACTCGATGGTGTCGCCCTTCTTGACAAGAGAGCCATCAGCGGGATCGGCGCTCTTGACAGCGGTCATTTCGGAGAGATTGGGGAGCACACGGATGTGAACGGTGATCTCCTCGCTCTTGAGGCCTTCCTCGGTGGTAACGGTGCTGGAGGAAACCTCGTAGTCCTCGATGTTGGACTTGATGATGATCTCTTCGGTGGTCTCGGTGGTGGTTTCGCCGGTAACGATATCGATAGTGATATCGCCAGCAACAGAGTTGAGGTTGGAACCGATGTGGTACTCGTAACCACCTGCACCGATCATGCTCTTAACGATAACCACGCCGTCGGTGTGGCCGCCGTTGGCAGTCCAGGTAGCGTGTGGAGCTAAGATACAACCGTCATGCTCGATACTGTTGGTGGTCATGGTCTCTGCTTCGTAGAAGTTCCAGATAACCTGATCCTGCTGCTTGGTCAGGGTAAGGTCACAGCCATTTATATACATGCTGGTACCGCCCCAAGAACCGCCGTTGAAGTTCAGATTCTTGCCGCCAATATTGATGATTATAAGATCATCACCAAACTTGCCGGAGAACTGAACCTGACCTATAGTATCAGAACTATCTATATAGAACACATGGGGATTTCCGGGAGTATGATTGGGATCAGCGGTGAGTACAACACCGGGTTTCCAATACTGGTTGCGTGCAGAGTCTCCATCGGGAGCCATGGACGCATATTTATCGGAAAGAGCGGTGTAGACTTCGCGCAGCTTGGCAACATAGTCTCTGATCCACTGCTCGTTCTGGGCAATCTTCCAACCGCCGTTGTTGATAACCTGACCAGTAATGGTGCCGCCGACAACAAGAACATGCTCTTGAATAAAATCAAGCTTATTCGCAACAGTCCAGCCGCCGGTAATGGTCAGGTCGCCGCCGATAGCAGCAGCACCTTCGACATCAGCGCCGTTCTGCTTCATGTCCTCGAAAACAACCAGGCTCAGATCCGGGCCGTAGATCGGGGTGATGGTCTGGATAGTCTGGGAAGTGGTGATATACTTGGTGAACTCGCTGCCGGGGCCCCAGGTGTCCAGCTTGTAGGTGAAGCTGTCTTCCCAGCCGGCGGCGCCGCTGTGGTTGTACTCGCTGGAGCCGTTGGGATCGACGGTGAAGTCGACAACGGGCTGGCTGTACAGGCTGCTGTCGGGCACATAGGTGAAGGTACCGTCAGCGTTGAGGGTAACAGTACCGTTCTTGGCGCCTTCGACCAGCTCAGCGGTGTACTTCTCGAGCTTGAGGGCGGCCTGATCGCCGTCCAGACCGGCGATGTTGCCGTTGACGATGGACTTGGAGTCCTGACCGTCGCCGGATTCATCGACCAGCTTGTTGAGGGTGTCGTCGTTGGTCAGAACGCCGGCAACGCCTTTGTTGTTGGCGTTGAGGCTCTCACCCTGATCGATAACATAGTAATCATCCATGCCCTTGGCGGAGAGGATGATCTCGTCGATCTGGACGACCAGCGGGGACTTGGTGACGGTGCCCGCAGCCTCGGTGTAGCTCAGCATACCCTGCTCGGCAACATCAACGATACCGTAAACCTTGGGATCATTGACATTAATGGTATAGCTGAGAGTCTCGATGTCGCTGGTGAGAGTGCCGATCTCCCACTTGACGATGTCTCTGGTGGTGACGACACCGTCGATGGTGACTGCCTGATCCTGAAGGACGACGGCAGTACCGGCGGATACGCTGATGCTGGCGCCATCGACATCAAAATACTGAGGAATGATGTCGGTGTAGACAGCGTCGGTCGCTGCCGCGGCGCCGCCAACTTCCTTGGCAGCGGTCATGACAGTGATGTCAGCGCTTCTGTCATCCTGAACAGCGCCCTTGGAAACCGCGACCTCACCGGCCTGCATACCGGCGACATTGATCTCGGCAACCTTACCGGCTGCTGCTCCGAAGCCAGAGAAGAAACCGCCGTAAGTGCTGACCAGTATTGTGAGACACAGTACTACGGACAGAATCTTACTGGAGGTTTTTCTGGATCTTCTTTTTGTCTTCATAAAACTAAAACCCCTTTCCTTAATCCCCGAAAAATCAGGGATTAACCTAACGAAACGTGAATCGGAGGGCGGTCTGTTCTTCTGCCGTCACCACCGGCAAAAGGGTACAGATATAGCCTGCCGCTCCTTTTCTAACGCCCATATATTACCACACGACGGCCTATATTTTGCATCATTTGGCATAAATTTGGATGCAATTAACCATTTTTTGGCTTAAATACGGCTATTTATTTAGCGGGGTTTAAAATATCATTTCCCTTCCCGTCCTATCCCCCTTGTCCCTTCCCTCCCAGCACCTGTTTTTCGCGCCGTTGCGCCGTTTTTCCCTTGTCAGCATACCGTCTTGGGGTTCCGGGCAGATTTCACAATATGTTGGGGTGATCGGCCAACTCCGCCCTTTCCTTCGTGCGGGTTCCCCGTGAAGCAATCCATTAACCGTGCGATTTTTGGGCTCGGCGCATTTTCGTCATTTTGAACAACTCGCCTCCCTGACCGCCGCGGCAAAATCCACGATTTGCCACCGTTCTTTTTTCGGAAATGGCCGTATTCACCGGATTCACGGCGCTACGCCGCCTGAAAATCCTCCCTTTCTGCCTCATATCTGTCCACCCGGAAGGCTACGGCGGTGATGTCGTCGTCCTCGCCGGGAGCGCAGCGGGCGGCGGCCAGCGCCACGATATCCCTCGCCAGACGCTCCATATCGGCGGTGTCCGCGCCCTCAAGCTCCCGGGCTATCCAGCCGTTTTCCGCCGCCGCTCCGTCGGTGACCATGACCACCACGTCGCCTTCCCCGAGGGCTGTCTCCGCCGAACGGCTGTCGGCCCGCTCCATGATGCCGAGGGGCAGCGACTCCGCTCCGATCTCCTCCACCTCTCCTTCTTTCAATATATAAGAGGAAACGGCGCCGGCCTTGCTGATGGTCAGCCTTCCGCTGTAGAGGTCGAGCCGGGCGCAGTCCAGCGTGACCAGCTCCTCCTCGCCGGAGCTGAGCTGCAAGGCCGAATTGACCAGCTCCACGGCGCCCTTCTCCCCAAAGCCCGCCGCCAGCAGCCGCCGCATCAGGTCGCAGGTCATGGCCGCGTCCACCGCCGCCCGGCCGCCCGTTCCCATTCCGTCGGACAGCAGCACGAAGGCACTGCCGTTTATATTCTCCTCCACCCGGCAGGCGTCGCCGCACAGCCGCCCGCCGCCTCTGGCGTGCTGGCAGATGCCCACCGACAGCCGGTATTCCGGGCAGCTCTCCATTTCCACCCGCACCGAGCCGCCCTCCGAGGTCAGCCGGGGCGGGGAAAAGCTCATTTCCAGCTCCTCGGCCAGTATTTCCGCCGCGGCCAGCTCCGGCTCCGGCCAGTCCTCGTTTATCCTGAGGGTCATGGATACCACCGCTGAACCGTCCGGCCTTCGGCGGCAGCTCACATCCTCCGCCGGCACCTCGTACTCGGCGAGAGCCTCGGCGGCCTTGCGGCTCAGACGGTCGTTTTCCCCCGATTCTCTCATGCCGTCCTCGGCAAGCTCGCTCAGCAGGGCGCCGCAGCCGGAAAGCTGACCCGCCACCGCCTGCCTCGTCTGGGATATTCTGCGGCGCGCTCCCTCTCCGGCGGAATACTCGGCATAGCGGGCGTTTATCTCCTCGGCCATCTCGCCCCACCGGGCGCACCGGGCACGGAGCGGCTCGGGCGTATTCTTCCGGGTGAGGCGGCCGTCCCGACGGAGTATTTCCGAGAGGGAATCAAAGAGCCTCTGGGTCTGCTGGCGGGAGGTGTTCCAGCAGAAGCCCGATATGGCGCAGTCGGCGCACAGCACATCGGTGGCCTGACGGCACACCACGCCTATGGCCGGCGCGTCCACCCGCTCCAGCCGCTCAGAAACCTCGGCCACGGTGCGGGAGACCTCCTCCAGCCCCCGGGCGGCGTCGGTGAGGCGGCGGAATATCACCGTATCCGACCGGCACACCAGCCGCTGGGGATGCTCCGGCTCCAGAATGTCAAAGAGAAAATTCAGCCGCTCCGGCTTTATACTTATTATAGAATAGGCCACTGCCGCCAGCGCCGTTTCCGTGATGAGATAGATATCCACCTCGCCGGAGGCCAGCACGCCGAGGGTGCAGCTGATGAAGAAGGAGGCCGACGCGGCCACCGGGCCGAGGGGCGAGAAGAGAGCCGTCACCAGCCCGGCTATGGCTATGATCCCGGCCAGGGCGAAGCGTCCGTCGGCCAGAGCCAGCACCACGCCCAGAGATATCCCCGCCGCGCTCCCTCCGGCAGGCCCCAGCCGTGAGGCCGCCGCGGGAATCAGGATAAGCACCGCCGCCGTGGCGGGAGAAAAGCCGAATATGGTTATCCGGCACAGCGGTATGGCCGCCACGCACAGCGCCGCCGCCATGCAGTATATATCCCGGGCGCTGAGCGAGCGCTCCCGGCGGCTGTTCCACGCCCTCACGGCTCCGCAGAAGAAATAGGCTCCCGCCGCCGCCATAGCTCCCTCGGCCAGATAGGCCGCCAGATCGTAGCCCACCACGGCGCCCACCGAGGAGGAGACCACCATTCCGGTGAGCACCACGCCGGCAAGGGCGGCCGCCGGAGGAAAGAAGGGACTTTCCTTCACCGGCCTGAATTCGGCCAGCGCCCATTTTATGCCCGCCGCCGCCAGAGCCGAGGCGGCACAGCGCAGAGTATCCGCGTCGTTCCCGGGCAGGATGAAGCCAAGAAGGATGCCCGCTATGGCCGCCGCGCCCGTTCCCGGCGGCGCCGCCACGGCAAAGGACGCGCCGAAGGGGTAGATGCCCTTCATTATTCCGTTCCGGCCGAGGATCCCCGTGCGGGCAAGGGCAAAGCCCAGAACCACGGGCAGCAGTCTCAGGGCCAGCCGGCCGGCCTGCTTTTTCAGCGCGCCGGGTATCGGTCTCCGGCGGGCGTATACCGTTTCGTTGTGCATATCCATACCTCCGCTTTATACTTCCTTGTTGTGCGGATAATTGTATGCCACCGGCGGTGCGGCCTCTGTCGTAACACGCCGACGGGACACAAAAAAGAAAAAATCACCGCCGCTCCGTGTTGCGCGAGGGAGCCGGCGGGGATATAATAGGTGTAAGATAATATGAATAAATATGAATGGATGTGAAGCAATGACAAAAGATATGATTATAGTGCAGGGACTTGAGGTGTTCGCCCACCACGGAGTGCTGGCGGAGGAAAAGCGGGACGGCCAGATGTTCTACCTCGACCTTGAGCTGAGCGTTGACCTGAACAGCGCCTCGGTGAGCGACCGGCTGGAGGAGACCATCAACTACGACGAGGTGTGCCGGGTGGCGGGCGAGGCCATGACCGCCGAGACCTACGACCTCATCGAGCGGGCGGCGGGCGCTGTGTGCGACGCGCTGTTCGGCTCCTTCCCCACTCTCGAGCGCATAGTCATCACCCTGCGCAAGCCCTCGGCGCCGCTGTGCCGGAAGGTGGAGTATGTGGCGGTCAAGCTGGAAAGAGCGAGAAGTTAGGTGAAATTATATGCATCGGATGGCCGATAGCATGAACCAAAGGCGGGTATGAGCAAGGGTACTGGTCTCCGTATTCCCGCCCTCGGAGAGCTATGGCGGCGAATGAAATACCGGAAGTGAAAAGAGGCTGTCGCAGAAAGTCAAATCTGCGGCAGCCTCTTTTATTGTTGCTTATGACGCGGTTCAGCGGGTCTCGGCTTGGCTGTTCTCTCTGAGCTTTCTGGCGCAGAATACGAGCAGAAGAGCGGCGAGGAGAGCGATGTGCATCACGGCGAGGGCGGCGGCGTCGGTGGTGCCGTAGTCGCCGGTGTCGGGAACCTTGTTGTCACCGGTGGAGGCCTTGTTCTTCTCGTTGATGAAGGAGGCCTTGGCGCCGTC
>JAZSQO010000039.1:0-3878 GCA_045538015.1 Acutalibacteraceae bacterium
CTTTATCTCTTCCTGACTGAGTCCCAGCTCACTATCAGCAATCTTGAAAATATCCATATTACACACCACTGTAGGCAGAGAAGCCGCCGTCAACGGGCAGGATGACGCCGGTAATGAAGCCTGCGCTCTTCTCGTCGGTCAGAAACAGCATTGCGCCGATAAGTTCCTCAGCCTCGCCGAAGCGGCCCATGGGAGTGTTGCGCAGGATCTTCTCGGTGCGGGCGGTGGGAGTGCCGTCGGCGTTCCACAGCAGAGCGGCATTCTGGGCGGTGGAGAAGAAGCCCGGGGCGATGGCGTTGACACGGATGCCGGTCTTGGCAAAGTGAACGGCCAGCCACTGTGTGAAGTTGGACACAGCGGCCTTGGCGGCGCTGTAGGCGGGAATCTTGGTCAGGGGAGTAAAGGCGTTCATGGACGAAACATTGATAACGGTGGCGCCGGGCTGCTCCACCATGTCCAGAGCGAACTCCTGAGTGGGCATCAGAGTGCCCTTGAAGTTGAGGCTGAACACAAAGTCAACTCCGGCGGGATCCAGGTCAAAGAAGCTCTTGTGACCCTCGGTGCCGAAAAGCTCGGCGTTGAATTCCTCATCGTCGCAGGTAGCCCGGGGATTGTTGCCGCCGGCGCCGTTGACAAGGATATCGCACTTGCCGTAGGTCTCCAGAACGGTCTGGTGGGCGGCCTTGATGGACTCGGCTTCAAGGACATTGCAGGCCACGGCGATGGCCTGTCCGCCGGCGGCCCTGATCTCCTCGGCCACCTTCTCGGCGTTGGCAATGGTCAGGTCGAGGACGGCCACCTTGGCTCCGCAGGCGGCCAGCGCCCTGCAGAAAGCGCCGCACAGCACTCCGCCGCCGCCGGTGACAACAGCAACTTTTCCGGTAAGGTCGGGCTTGCAGGAAAGGTTCATGATAATTCCTCCAGTATAATTTTTTATTCTACAGGTCTCTGATAGGTCTCTGTTCGGTTCGTGACAAGCCGCAGTGTAAGCGGTTACATATATAATTATAATCCTTTTGCCCTCCGCTGTCAATGGCGGGAGAAAAATTGCCGGTCATACATTTTCTTTCCTCTGTATTGAACGCCGGCCGAACCGATGCTATAATCTGATAAAAATCACAGATCCAAGGAGCCGCCGCATGAAATATAAACTTGTTGCCGCCGACATGGACGGCACTCTTCTCACCGACGACAAGCGCGTCACTCCCCGCACCGCCGAAGCCATCAGACGGGTTTCCGAGGCGGGCGTTTATTTCTGCCTTTCCACCGGCCGGCCTCTGGGAGGCGTGAGCCGCTATCTTGACCAGCTGGGCCTGACCACGCCGGTCATCGCCTACAACGGCGCGGTCATCGTCGACCCGGTCACCGGCGACTTCCTCTACGAGCAGGGCCTCGAGCCGGAGGCGGCGGAGGAGATATGGCGGCTGGGCCTCGAGGCCGACACCACCATCATCGTCTGGTCTCAGGGTCAGCTCTTTGTCAGCCGCATGGACGAGCGGGTGGAAAAATACAAGGTCATCTCCGGCGTGGAGCCGGTGGTCGCAGGCGACCTCTCGCCCATCGCCGCCCGGGGCATCACCAAAATGCTCTGGTACGACGAGCCGGAGCGCATGGACTATCTCCAGACCGACATCGCCGCCCGGCTCACCCGCCCGGTCAACTACGCCACCTCCAACCCGCGCTTCCTCGAGTTCTTCGACCGCCGGGTATCCAAGGCGGCGGCCATGGAGCGGCTGGGACAGCGTCTGGGCATCGCCCGGGAGGAAATGATAGCCGTGGGCGACGGCTTCAACGACATTCCCATGCTCACCTACGCCGGCCTCGGCGTGGCCATGGCCAACGCTCCCGAGGAGATCAAGGCCCTGTGCGGCCATGTCACCGCCTCCAACGAGGAAGACGGCGTGGCGCTGATGCTGGAGAGGTTCTGTCTGGGCGGAGAGTGACGGGGCTTCTTGAAAGATCCCGGGTTGTAGGACGACTTTCCGTTACATAAAAATGTGCAGATGCACATAAAATAGTAATTGAATATTGATATCAAGACCGCGTTGTGGTAGAATGTCATTACTAAAAACCGTGCAGATGCACGGAAATTGGGAGCGCAGTCATGGAGATCAAGCGAGACACTTACCTGCATCAGCTGATCGAGCGAAAAAATAACGGGATGATAAAGGTGATTACCGGCATTCGCAGATGCGGTAAATCCTTTTTGCTGTTTACCATCTTCAAGAGATATTTGCTGGAAAACGGCGTTGATTATGACCATATCATCGAGATCGCCTTGGACGGCATCGAGAATGAGGAATTAAGAGATCCCAGAGTATGCTTCAGGTATATCAAGGATGCCATGAAGGACGATGGCAGATATTATCTTCTTCTGGACGAAGTGCAGTTCATGCCGCGGTTCGAAGAAGTGCTGAACAGCCTGCTTCGTATAAGCAATATTGATGTGTATGTTACCGGAAGCAATTCCAGATTCCTTTCCAGCGACATCGTGACCGAGTTCCGCGGCAGAGGTGACGAGATCAGAATCTATCCTCTCTCCTTCGCGGAGTTTTATTCCGCCTATGACGGAGATTATGATGATGCCTGGAATGATTACATGATTTACGGCGGTCTGCCGCAGGTAGTGAGCTTTCGGAGTGAACGACAGAAGGCGGACTATCTGAAGAACATCTTTGCAAATGTCTATCTGAAGGATGTTATTGAAAGAAACAGGATTCAGAGCGTGGATGAGATCGGTATTCTGGTCGATGTGCTTGCGTCCGCGATCGGCGCACCGACCAATCCATCGAAAATCGCCAATACTTTTGCCAGCGCGCGCCAGACAACCTACACCAATAAAACTATCTCTAATCATATTGACCATCTGGCAGACGCGTTTTTGATCTCCAAGGCCAGTCGATATGATATCAAGGGCAGAAAGTACATCGGCGCGAACCTGAAATACTACTTTACCGACCTGGGGCTGAGAAATGCTCGTCTGAATTTCAGACAGCAGGAGCCTACTCACATTATGGAGAATATTGTTTATAATGAGCTACTGATCCGTGGCTACAATGTTGATGTCGGTGTCGTGGATATCTTCGGTAAGGACAAAGAGGGCAAGCGTTTCCGCAAGCAGCTTGAGGTTGATTTTGTGGTAAATCAGGGCAACCAGAGATATTATATTCAGGTTGCTTATGACCTGACTTCGGAAGAAAAACAGACTCAGGAATTTAATTCTCTGCGTAATATTCCCGACTCTTTCAAGAAGATCGTCATTGTAAATGGCAGTAAGAAGCCTTGGAGAAATGACGAAGGCTTTGTCATCATGGGAATGAAACACTTTCTTTTAAATGCGGATAGTTTGGAATTCTGAATTCCGGCGAACACCGATTAACGCTGAGCTCAAATAAACCGACAAACGCCGCCCGCGCTTTTGCGGGGGGCGTTTTTTCACTCCTCGGCGGGTCCGTAGGGCTTCGGCTCGTCGGTCAGCCCTACAAGATAATCTATGCTCGTCCCGTACAGCCGTGCCAGCTTTATCAGCACCTCCACCGGGATATTGAGATTTCCCAGCTCATAGTCGGAGTAGGTCGTCTGGTGGAGCTGCAAATATTCGGCCAGCTGCTTCTGGGTCAGGTCGTGATCTTCGCGCATATCACGCACTCGTTTATACACCATAATCACCTCGCAAGGTAAAGCGCCGGTGTGCTCATAAGGCAAAGTCGGAGGCCAAGCGGTCTTAGGAAGACAATCCTTTTGTACAACTCCTTGGCTCACAGAACGACATGGCTACGATCCGACTTGGGTCAGGTCGTGATCTTCGCGCATATCACGCACTCGTTTATACACCATAATCACCTCGCAAGGTAAAGCGCCGGTGTGCTCATAAGGCA
>JAZSQO010000091.1:0-7011 GCA_045538015.1 Acutalibacteraceae bacterium
TTTTTTGCCAATGGGTATACTTGCATTTCTCCAAATGACACCTTGTCATTCTGAAAAATCTTTCTATAATTCATTCTCTTTGTAAAAATCAATATTTCTGCTATTCTTGATGCATCTGCTATCGTTGCATGTCGTATCATATTATCGTTCCCTTCTACAAATTCAAGTTTGCCGCATCCCATTCTATCACGGCCAGATAATAACAGCAAGCCATACAATTTGTTATGGCTTGCTGTTTGCTTTACGCTTCCATTCACCACAGATGAACCGAAGTTATGATGTAATGCGCAGGATAAATCCTTCCCTTGTGCAGCATCTCCTGCCGATGCCGTTTTTTATTTTGTTCTTGTTACCTGCTTGAGCATCTTGACCGCGTCCACGATCTCCGAAGGCTCGCCGAAGTTCTTGCGGTAGACCTCCAGCACCCATGAAGGGTCGGAGCCGTTTTCGGCCAGAACCGACTTGAGTCGGGCGTAGTCCATAACACCCTTGCCGGGGAGCATACAGGTGTTGGAGGGATTGTTGTCGCTGATGTGGACATGGATGACCGCGTCGCCCAGACGCTCGGCAAAATAATAGGGATCGTAGTTGGCTCTGACCGCCTGCTTTACGTCGAAAACAAACTTGAGGTCAGGGCCGATCCACTCCTTCATGCGCTGCAGGAAGTCGGGGCTCTGGCTGCGGTGGAGGTTCACGTTCTCCTGCGCCACGGTGACGCCGTATTTCTTGCCGCAGTCCATTATCATGTTGAAGCGCTCAAAGTATTTCTCTTCCGCCTTTTCGCCGGGCAGCTTGTCTCCGTGGATGACCACGATGGAGGCTCCCAAGGTGCGGCAGGCGTCAAAATAGCGCTTGTAGTCGTCCATCATGTCGGTGAAGCGGCGCTCGTAGTTGGAGAAGAACATGAAGGGCTCCATCATCGAGGAATAGGGATGCACCGACTGCACCCGGCAGCCGCCGCTGCGCAGGATGCGCTTGAGGTTGCGCACAAAGCCCTTTTCCAGCTCGCTGGGGGTGTTGAAGAAAATTTCAAAATCCTTTACGCCCTGCTCCACCAGAGTGGCGAGGGCCCGTTCGGTTATCATAGGGTAAAGGCAAGCTGTTGACGCACCGATAATCATAGATCAATCAACCTTTCCGTAAACTGCCGGCATCACACGATGTCCGGCAGAGATGCAGATCATCGCCGGGCTTGTCCACGCCGGCAATGGCTTGTCCCTGGGGATATTTTTTGATTTATTTACTTGTATACCGACGCTCTGTTATATGCTATTATGTAAACATAAAATCACGCACAGAGGGAGCTGCGCAAATGAAACATACCACAGAATTCATAGCCGGGTTTGATCCCGGCGCGGCGAAAATACTTCGCCTTACGCGAGCAGTGATATATTTCGTCCTGCTGACAAGTCTGACGCTGCTGTGTGTCCGGCCGGAAAGCGGTAGCCTTTGGCTCCGCGAGCTCGCCGAGGGACTGTTCCACTCGGTCTTTCGCGTCGCCGCAGTGGGCGTGTCCGCCGGTCTGGCATTCGACATAGCCGCCAAGCGCCGCCGGTAGTGAGCTTCCCGAGGAACAACGCTCCCGCGGGAATGGCTGGTTCGTTTTTTTATTTCTTCAGAGCCATCGCGGCCTTTGCCTTGGCGGCGATGTTTTCAGCGTTGAGGCCGTAGAAGTCGAGCAGCTCAAGGGCGGGGCCGCTCTGACCAAAGGTGTCCTCGATGCCCACGCGGATGACAGGAGTGGGCACGGTCTCGCTCAGAACCTCGCACACGGCACTGCCCAGACCGCCGATAATGCTGTGCTCCTCGGCAGTTACGATGGCGCCGGTGGCTTTGGCAGAATCAATGACCAGCTTGCGGTCGATGGGCTTGAGGGTAGCCATGTTGACCACCCGGGCGTTTATGCCCTCGGCGGCCAGCAGCTCGGCAGCAGCCTGAGCACGCTCCACCATAAGACCAACAGCCATGATAGTCACATCGGTACCCTCGCGGAGGATGACGCCCTTGCCGATCTCAAACTTGTAGCTGCTGTCGAAGATAACGGGAATAGCCAGACGACCGAAGCGCAGGAAGGCGGGGCCGTCCATTTCAGCCACGGCACGGGTGGCCATGGCGGCCTCAGTGCTGTCGGCGGGGCAGATGACCACCATGTTGGGCAGGGCACGCATCAGGGCGAAGTCCTCGTTCATCTGGTGGCTGGCACCGTCCTCGCCAACGGAGATACCGCCGTGGGAAGCACCGATCTTGACATTGAGCTTAGGATAGCAGATGGAGTTTCTGATCTGCTCATATACACGTCCGGAGGCGAACACGGAAAAGGAGCTGGCAAAAACCAGACTGCCCGTGGTGGCCATGCCGGCGGCAACGCTCATCATGTTCTGCTCGGCTATGCCGCAGTTGATGAAGCGGTTGGGAAATTTCTTCTGGAACTCGCAGGTTTTGGTGGACGACGAAAGATCGGCGTCCATGACAAACATATTTTCAATTTCAGAGCCAAGCTCGGCAAGGGTTCTTCCGTAGGCCTCACGAGTGGCTTCTTTGATGATTCCGGCCATAATAATCTATACTCCCTTCGGTTACAGCGCTGCGTATTCGGCTTCCAGACGGGCAAGCTCGGCGCCCAGCTCTTCCATGCCCTGCTCGTACTCACTCTGATTGGGAGCCTTGCCGTGCCATCCGCACTGATTCTCCATGTAGGAAACGCCCTTGCCCTTTACGGTCTTCATAATGATGGCCGTGGGCTTGTCGCTGTTTTCCTTTGCCAGACGGAATGCCTCCTCGATCTGCTCGAAGTCGTTGCCGTCGGCCACATTGATGACATTCCAGCCAAAGGCAGCCAGCTTCTCGTCGATGGGATAGGGGGAGTTGGCCTCCTCAATGGTGCCGTCTATCTGAAGGTTATTGTTGTCGATGACGATGGTGATGTTGGCAACGCCCTTGGCGGAGGCAAACATGGCAGCCTCCCAGACCTGACCCTCACTGATCTCGCCGTCGCCCAGCAGCGCGTAGGTGTGCCAGCTCTTGCCCTGCAGCTTGGCGGTAAGAGCCATACCCACAGCAGCCGACACGCCCTGACCCAGAGAACCGGTGCTCATGTCAATGCCGGGAGTGACGCTGCGGCAGGGATGACCCTGCAGACGGCTTCCGATCTTGCGCAGTGTGGCGATTTCCTCCTCCGGGAAGAAGCCCATCTGAGCCATTATGCCGTACTGAGCGGGAACGCAGTGACCCTTGGACAGCACGAATCTGTCCCGATCGTCCTTCTGGGGATCGGCCGGGTCAACATTCATCACCTTGAGATACAAGTAGGTCATCAGTTCGGTGCAAGAAAGAGAGCCGCCCGGATGTCCGCTCTTGGCGTTAAAGGTTCCGGTCAGTATATGCTGTCTGACCTTGCATGCGCTGATCTTCAATTCAAGCAGTTCTTTGGGTTGCATCGTTTTTATCCTCACAATCTTTGTGTTTGTTGCTCAGTAGGGTTTATTTTTCGCCGATACTGGCGAGAACCCGCCGGAAATATTCCGGCAGCTCGGACACGAGGTCGATCCTCTCTCCGGTCACCGGATGCTCAAAGGCTATGCGCCGGGCGTGCAGGCACTGGCCCTTGCAGCAGGAAAACTGGGCTTTTTTCGCTCCGTACACCTCGTCGCACACCACCGGGTGGCCGATATGCGCCATATGTACTCTTATCTGATGGGTTCGCCCGGTCTCCAGCGTAAGTCGTATATGAGAATAGCCGGGATATTCGGCTATGGTCTCCACATGGGTCACGGCCTTCCGTCCGCCGCTGACAACGGCCATCTTCTTGCGGTCGGCCTGACTGCGGGCAATGGGAGCGTCCACGGTGCGCAGCTCCGGCGGGATATACCCCACCACCACCGCCTCATACTGGCGGGTAAAGCTGTGCTCCTGAATCTGCGCCGCCAGGCCCTGATGAGCCGCGTCGGTCTTGGCTACGATAAGCAGGCCGCTGGTGTCCTTGTCGATGCGGTGCACTATTCCCGGACGAAGCACGCCGTTTATCCCCGAAAGAGTGTCGCCGCAGTAGCCCAGCAGGGCGTTGACCAGCGTACCGGAGTAGTTGCCCGCGGCCGGATGAACGACCATATCCTTGGGCTTGTTCACTACAAGAAGATACTCGTCCTCATAGGCAATGTCAAGAGGAATATTCTCCGCCTCGGCGGCAAGCGCCACCGGATCGGGCATATTTACCGTCAGCCGGTCGCCCTCGCTGACCACGGCGCTCTTCTTGGCTTTTTTGCCGTTGTGCTCCACAAGGCCGTCGGCTATGAGCTTCTGCAGATAGGAACGGGTCTTATCCGGCAGCAGCACCGCAAGGGCCTTGTCTATGCGGTCGCCGTCCTCGGCGCAGACAAATTCAATTCTCTCCATCTTCGGGGGTGACGCTCACCTGAGCGTCGTCCTTTTTCTTTTCCTCGTAGAAGAACAGAATGAAAACGCAGAACAGCACGCCGCCGCAGACTACGCAGCAGTCGGCAATGTTGAACTTCGGAAAGGTAAGCAGAGGCTCGAGCATGGGATCAATGTCGATAAAATCGACCACCTTGCCGCCGTTGAACAGGCGATCTATCAGGTTGCCGATACCGCCCGCGAGAATGAGCACTCCGGAAATCTGACCGGTGATGTGCTCCAGCTTTCCCGAGTAGAGGAAATATCCGAGCACGCCCATGGCCGCGCAGGTCACAATGACCAGCAGCACGGTCATGCCGCTCATCATGCCGAAGGAGGCACCGTCGTTAAGGATGTAGGTCCAGTCCAGCAGACCGTCAATGGCGTGGATGGTCTGGTTGAGCTCCATGTTGGACACCACTATCCACTTGGTGAGCTGATCCAGTCCGATCAGCAGCAGTATTGTCACTGTATATATCAGCGCGGTCATGTGTCTATCCTCCCCGGGATCAAGAATACGCCGGGCATCCTCCGCTTTCAAAGAAGCGCTCTGCCCAGTCGAGCATGGGCCGGATGTGCTCCGCCCGCTCGGACAAAAACTCTCTGACGCTGTGATAAGAGCCAAAGCTCTCTCCTCCCGCGCCTGTATTGCCGCTGTGGCCGTAGCGGCGGAAAAACTGCTCCATCAGCGGGCTGTATGCCGCCTCAAAGCGGTCCAGTACCTCAAGAGCATGGTCATATTCAAATTCATTTTCGCTCATGGCGAGTATTTTTCGGCCAAATTCCTCCCGGAATCCGGCATTGGACATAAGATAGGCAAACACCAGCACCGACGGGTTGTCGGTGCGCCGATCCAGCAGGCCGTATTCCATATAGTTGCTGTCGGCCATGGTGTTGGTGAAGGCGTCGTTCACGCCGTTGACTCCGCCGAACTCAAGGTCGTAGAGGCAAAAACGCCAGCGGCCGTCGGCGTATGGGTTTTCCGGATCGGTGACCATGGTTTTCCACATGGACCAGTTTTTCTCCGGCCAGTCCCATTTGTTGTCGATCCACAGCTGCGCCGCGTAGTAATCCAGCGCCGACTCCGGGTCAACTATCCGGCAGAAGGCGGCGTAGTCCTCGTCCCTCCGCAGATCCTCATGCTCCTCAAAAAATCCGAGCAGCTCGTCAAAATAATATTCTTCTCTTGTCTGCCCCTCCGGCAGCTTGCCCACATCCAGCCGGTAGCCGGATGCGCCGTCTCTGCCGCCGCCCTTGTAGAGCACTACGGTATCCTTTTCCACTCCGTAGGTGTCCTCAAAATGGTCGTCGGTATAGTCCTGCTGGAGCACATAAACTCCCCAGTACTCGCCGTTCAGATAAACCACGCAGGGGCGTGAGGCCTGAGTCTCGGCGGCACTGCCGCTCACGAGAGACTGCCAGAAGGCGTCATTGTATTTTGTGGTGAAGGCACAGCTGCCGCCGTTGCGCAGCACCAGCGTCTTGAAGCGGTCGATCACCCGGCCGCTTTTGTCCAGCGCCCGGTCAAAGAAGGGGTATTCAAAGTTATTGTCACCATATTCCCTCCGGGCATACAGGCGAAAGCCCTTCTGCAGGTCGGAGCGGGAATGGTCGCCGTGAATGCGAATGCCGCAGTCCTGAGACAGCACAAGCCGGCTCTCTCCGGGCGCGCATTCAAATATATCCACATGAGCCGGCCGTTCCCATGCCCGGCCGCGCTGTGTGTAATTAGCTTGCAGATTGCGGGCGTTGCTGTCCAGCCTGCCGCCCTCCCGGAGCATTGCCCGGATGTGGTCGTCAAAGCAGGCGCCCTTGACATAGATGCCTTTTTCGTAGTCGAACAGATCGCTGTACTCCATTGAAATGGATATGACAGCGAGGGAATTGTTGCCGGCGGCACAGCTTTCGGCCAGTCCTTCAATGTGTTCCTCCATGGAACCGACAAAATAGGTTCCGGTAACCACATTGGTATACGCTCCGGCACTATCCAGTGCCGCCGTTTTGATGACAGTGCATTTGTCCACATCGTCATCACCCGGAGGCTCTGTTACGCAGATATAGCCGTCTCCGGCCTCGTTGAGATAGCAGTTGGCGGCGTCGAACAGCTCCGGCGGCACCGCGGAGGCCACATTCGCCTCTCCCCGCCGATCCTTTACGGAAATCGGCTCACGGTACAGTTCTCTTGTCCCGCTGACCCGGGGATCGCTGCCATCGGTGGTGTAAAAGACCACCGCTTCGGGATCGCCGCACTCCACCGCCAGCTCGAACTCACCGGCATACACGCCGCTTTCTGCCGAAAGGCGGAGCGCGGCCGATGACGGAGCATCGGTCAGCGATACATATTCGGGATAAGCAGGCCCGTCACCGGCCGCCGGACGGCAGCCTGACGCGCAGATCAGGCCCGCGCAGACGGCAAAAGCCGCCAGCGCGAGGATCAGTGTCTGTCTGATAATTGGCGACAAACCCATGGCCTGCTCTCCCGTTATGATCTTTATGGCAATACCGCATAATTCTAAGTGCGATATTGCGCAGTCAGATTTTCTGTCAGACGATACAAAAAGCGGAACCAATACTTTGTGTATTGGTGAGCATTTTTGTGAA
>JAZSQO010000032.1:0-9702 GCA_045538015.1 Acutalibacteraceae bacterium
TATTAATTCGGAGGTGCTAAAACAATATGGCTCGTATAGCCGGTGTTGACCTGCCCAGAGATAAGCGTATTGAGATCGGCCTTACCTACATTTTCGGTATCGGCCGCAAGACTGCCACCGACATCATCGCCGCCACCGGTATCAATCCTGATACCCGCGTCCGCGATCTGACGGAGGACGATATTTCCAAGCTGCGTGAGTACATCGACCACAACTGTGTCGTGGAAGGTGACCTGCGCAGAAATGTCGCTTTTGACATCAAGCGTCTGATCGACATTCAGTGCTACCGCGGCGTGCGTCACCGCAAGGGACTCCCCGTCCGTGGTCAGCGTTCCAAGACCAACGCTCGTACCCGTAAGGGACCGAAGAGAACCGTCGCCAACAAGAAGAAGTAATCAGGAGGAATAGTACGATATGGCAAAGCAAGTAGCCAGAAAGGGTGCTGCAGTACGCCGCCGCCGCGAGCGCAAGAATATTGACAAGGGCCAGGCGCACATCCAGTCCACTTTCAACAACACGATCGTTACACTGACCGATACACAGGGCAACGCCATCTCCTGGGCTAGCGCCGGCGAGCTGGGCTTCAGAGGTTCCAGAAAGTCCACTCCCTTCGCAGCTCAGTCTGCTGCTGAGACCGCCGCCAAGGCCGCCATGGAGCATGGCCTGAAGTCGGTTGAGGTCTTCGTCAAGGGCCCCGGCTCCGGACGAGAGGCTGCCATCCGTGCCCTGCAGGCCGCTGGACTCGAGGTCACCATGATTAAGGATGTTACCCCGATCCCCCACAATGGCTGCCGTCCTCCCAAGAGAAGACGCGTTTAATAGATTATTGGAGGTGTAACCTTAAATGGCAAGATATACAGGCGCTTCCTGCAAGCTGTGCCGCCGCGAGGGACAGAAGCTTTTCCTGAAGGGCGACCGCTGCTATAGCGATAAGTGCGCCATCGAGCGCAGAAACTATGTCCCCGGCCAGCACGGCCAGGGCCGCAAGAAGACCTCTGAATACGGACTTCAGCTCCGTGCCAAGCAGCAGGCCAGACGCTACTACGGCGTTCTGGAAGGCCAGTTCAGAGGCTACTACGAGATGGCTACCAAGCGCAAGGGTATCACCGGTGAAAACCTGCTGGCTATCCTTGAGAGCCGTCTGGACAACGTTGTTTACAGATGCGGCTGGGCCTCCTCCAGAAAGGAAGCCCGTCAGCTGGTCACTCATGGCCACTTCACCGTAAACGGCAAGCGCTGCGACATCCCCTCTTATCTGACCAAGCCCGGCGAGGTCGTCGCTCTGGCTGACAAGAGCAAGTCCAGCGAGAAGATCAAGGCCGTTCTGGAAGCCACCGCTTCCAAGCCCGTCGTTAAGTGGCTTGAACTCGACCGCGCCAACGCCAAGGCTAAGATCCTGGCCGTTGCCGAGCGTGACGACATCGATCTGGCTGTCGAAGAGACCCTCATCGTCGAGCTCTATTCCAAGTAATGCCGTTTTGCGACACATGGCTGATGGTATAATCATGCTATGCGTCAATCATAACCAATTTTTAAGGAGGGTTTTTTGAATGATCGAGATAGAGAAACCCAGAATCGACATAGCGGAGCTTACGCCGGATGGAACATACGGCCGCTTCGTGGTCGAGCCTCTTGAGAAAGGCTACGGCACGACTCTTGGAAATTCACTCAGACGCGTGTTGCTCTCCTCTCTGGAGGGTGTCGCCGTTCAGTTCATCAAGATTGACGGCGTAGTTCACGAGTTTTCCACCATCCCCGGCGTCAAGGAAGATGTCGCGGAGATCATCCTCAATATAAAGGGACTCACCGCCAAGATTCACGACGATGGTCCCAAGTCGGTCGTCATTGACGCCGAGGGCGAGGGCGTTGTCACTGCCGGTTCCATCCTGTGTGACAGCGAGGTTGAGATCCTCAACCCCGATATGCACATCGCCACTCTGGCCGAAGGCGCTCGCCTCTACATGGAGATCACCCTTGGCAAGGGCCGCGGATATGTCTCCGCCGACCGCAACAAGGCCAGTCTCCAGCACAATGTCATCGGCGTTCTGCCCGTAGACTCCATCTACGCTCCGGTCACCAAGGTCAACTATCGTGTCGAAAACACCCGCGTGGGCAATGTTACCGACCTCGACAAGCTGACTCTTGAGGTCTGGACCAACGGCACCATCAACGCCAAGGAAGCCGTTTCCGTCGGCGCCAAGGTCATCACCGAGCATCTCAACCTCTTCGTCAACCTCTTCGAGGGCGTCGACGACACCGAGATCATGGTGGAGACCTCCAGCACCGGCAGCGAGAAGGTTCTGCAGATGACCATTGAGGAGCTCGACCTGAGCGTCCGCTCCTTCAACTGCCTCAAGCGTGCCGGCATCAACACCGTTGAGGACCTCATCAGCAAGACTGAAGAGGACATGATGAAGGTTCGTAACCTGGGCAGAAAGTCTCTGGAGGAGGTTGTGGCCAAGCTGGCAACGCTGGGCTACGCTCTCCGCAAGGAAGACGACTGATTCTAACTACACACATTTCTAATAATCCTTACAAAGAAAAGGAGTGACAACGATGCCCGGATCCAGAAAGCTTGGTAGAGCTACCGATTGCAGAGTAGCAATGCTGAGGGGTATGGTTACCTTCCTGCTCGAGAACGGCAAGATCGAGACCACCGTTGCAAGAGCCAAGGAAGTCCGCGCTCTCACCGAGAAGATGATTACCCTGGCCAAGGAGAACACTCTGGCCAACAAGCGCAACGCGCTGGCATTCATCACCAAGGAGGATGTCGTCAAGAAGCTCTTCGACGAGATCGCTCCCAAGTACGCTGACCGCAAGGGCGGCTACACCCGCATCATCAAGACCGGCGCCCGCCGCGGCGACGCTGCCGAGATGTGCTTCATCGAGCTGATCGAGGACTAATTCTCCTCAGCTGAGGCTCATTTATAACACAACATATCCCCGCGCAGGCTCTCTTGAAAAAAAGAGACCGGCGCGGGGCTTTGTTTTACCCATCCGGATGTCATAAGAGATGAAAAACGGATAGAAAAATGCAAATCAGAAAGGTTCCGGACGGGGGATTTTACGGACGAAAAACACAATATGATGTGGCGTCGTAAACACCGGCATCAAAATGTATTGCAAATCCCGCCGCTGAAAACGACTACAAATCCCGAGGTTTTCAGCGCAGAAAAGAGCAAAAGAGCGATTATTTGCACTGCTGAATTGCACAAATAAATCGGCAAAAATATTACGCCTTTGTAAGAAAACCGCCAAAAGGTACTTGAAATACTGTAATCAATCTGCTATTATAAAACATAGATAAAATACCATGGACAGGGTATGTCCATCTCTTTGCAAAAAAACAGACGGAGTTGATACAATGCCCGAAAAAAAAGACAATCTCGCGCTGTATCTTTTCAATCAGGGAAAGAACTACCGCGCTTATCAATATCTCGGTGCCCACCGCTGTGAAGACGGTCGGGTAGTGTTCCGCACATGGGCGCCCAACGCGGCGGCCGTGTCGCTGGTCGGCGACTTCAACGGCTGGGGCGCCGCCTCCCATCCCATGTACCGTGTGGACGGCAGCGGCATCTGGGAATGCTACGCCAGCAACATCAATGAATACGACATCTACAAGTATCACATAACCGCCGCCGACGGCACTCACCGCCTCAAGAGCGACCCTTACGGCTACCACTTTGAGACCCGTCCGGCCAACGCCTCCCGATTCTATGACATCGAGGGCTACCAGTGGAAGGACGAAGCCTGGCGCTCCCGCAAGGATGCTGACAAGCATCTGACCCGTCCCATGAACATCTACGAGCTGCACTTTGCCTCGTGGAGAACCTATCCGGACGGCAATCCCTACAGCTACTCCAAGATGGCCGACGAGCTCATTCCCTATGTCAAGGAGATGGGCTACACCCACATCGAGCTGCTGCCCATAACCGAGTATCCCTTCGACGGCTCATGGGGCTATCAGGTCACCGGCTATTTCGCGCCCACCTCCCGCTACGGCACTCCCAAGGACTTCATGAATTTCATCGACCGCTTCCATCAGAACGGCATCGGCGTCATCATGGACTGGGTGCCGGCTCACTTCCCCAAGGACGCCCACGGCCTCTATATGTACGACGGCGGTCCCTGCTACGAGTACGCCGACAGCCGCAAGGGCGAGCACAAGGAGTGGGGAACCAATGTCTTTGACTTTGGCCGCCCCGAGGTGCGCTGCTTCCTGATCTCCAGCGCCATTTTCTGGCTGGATAAATTCCATGTGGACGGCCTGCGCGTCGACGCCGTGGCCTCCATGCTCTACCTCGACTACACCCGCCGCGACGGCGAGTGGATAGCCAATATGTACGGCGGCCACGAGAATCTCGAGGCCATCGAGTTCCTGCGCGACTGCAACACCGCCGTGTTCAAGGACTTCCCCAACGCGCTGATGATCGCCGAGGAGTCCACCGCGTGGCCCATGGTCTCCAAGCCGGCCAGCGACGGCGGCCTTGGCTTCAACTACAAGTGGAACATGGGCTGGATGAACGATATGCTCCGGTATATGTCCCTTGATCCCATTATGCGCAAGGGCAGCCACGACGCCATCACCTTCTCCAACTTCTACGCCATCTCCGAGAATTTCGTGCTGGCCGTCTCCCACGACGAGGTGGTTCACGGCAAGTGCTCCCTCATCGAGAAGATGCCCGGAACCTACGAGGAGAAGTTCGCCGGCCTGCGCACCTTCTTTGCCTACACCATGGCTCATCCCGGAAAGAAGCTCCAGTTCATGGGTCAGGAATTTGCCCAGTTCAAGGAGTGGAATTATCAGGAGGGCCTTGACTGGGTGCTGATGCAGTTCCCGGCTCACCGCCAGATGCACGACTTCAACAAGGCGCTCAACCATTTCTATCTCGAGAATCGTCCCTTCTGGGAGAACGATGTTTCCTGGGAAGGCTTTGAGTGGATCTCCCCCGACGACTACACCCAGAGCGTCATCGCCTTCCGCCGCAAGGACACCAGCGGCAAGGAGATCATCGCCGTGTGCAACTTCACTCCGGTGTTCCGCGAGGGCTACCGCGTCGGTATGCCATGGGCGGGAACCTACGAGGAAGTGTTCTCCACCGACGAGGCTCGCTTCGGCGGCAGCGGCATGACCAACGGCGTGTTCTCCACCGACGACCAGCCCATGCACGGCCATGACCAGTCGGCGGCGCTCAACCTGCCGCCTCTGTCGGTCATCTACATCAAGCTCAAGAAGAAAAAGCCCGGCAAGAAAGCCAAGGCCAAGGACACCGAGCCCGCGGGAAACGATCCCGACCCTGCGCCTGCCAAGGCCGCTGAGGAGGCTCCGAAAAAGAAGCCCGGCCGCAAGCCAAAGGCGAAGGCCGAGACGGCCGCAGCCGAGACGGTAAAGGCTGAGGAAAAGACTGCCGAAGAGGCTCCCAAGAAAAAGCCCGGCCGCAAGCCCAAGGCAAAGACTGAGGCGGTCGAGGCGGACAAGACTGAAGCAAAGCCCGCCGAAGAGGTTCCAAAGAAGAAGCCGGGACGCAAGCCCAAGGCTGAGGCCGGCAAGTAGGAAGCAGACATCGCAGCGCCCCGGGCGTGACCGCGAACCGAAAGGAGAAATCAGATGATCTGTCCGTGCTGTGACACGATAAACAAAGACGACGCGAAGGTGTGCCGCAACTGCGGCATACGCCTGACCGGCCGCAGAGCCCGTCCGGAGGACGAGGAGCGGGAGAAGAAATACCTCAAGGTGGGCATTGCCGCCGCCCTGGCAATTCTCTTCCTGCTGATCTTCGTGATCTCCATGTCCTCCTGCATCTGCAGCGGCTGCCACAACGAGAACGCCGGCGAGAATGTCATCACCGACGAGGTGGGCGGCGAGTATTTCGACGACACCGCCGCTTCCGCCGATCCTGTCAGCGGAGCCGATGTGAGCGGCACCGATGTGACTCCCACCGATGTTCAGCCCGCTGAATAAGGGCATCGCAACCGAGTAATCACCCGCGCCGGAGAGCGCGAACAAAATACAAGGCCGTCTGCCCCGGGCAGCGTCGGCCGATCCATATGGAGGGAAAGACTGTATGTTTCCTAAAAAAGAATGTATAGCCATGCTGCTGGCCGGCGGTCAGGGCAGCCGACTGTACACACTGACAAAGAACGTAGCCAAGCCTGCCGTACCCTTCGGCGGCAAATATCGCATCATCGACTTTCCGCTGTCCAACTGCGTCAACTCCGGCATCGACACCGTCGGCGTTCTGACCCAGTACATCCCTCTGGTGCTCAACGACTACATCGGCACCGGCGGCCCGTGGGATCTTGACACCATGTACGGCGGCGTCCATGTTCTGCCTCCCTACCAGAAGGCCAAGGGCGGCGACTGGTACAAGGGTACCGCCAACGCCATCTACCAGAACATCCCGTTCATGGAGCGCTACGATCCTGAGTATGTGGTCATCCTCTCCGGCGACCACATCTACAAGATGGACTATTCCGAGATGCTGGAGGCTCACAAGAAGGCCAACGCCGCCTGCACCATCGCCGTCATCGAGGTCCCCTGGGAGGAGGCCTCCCGCTTCGGTATCCTCAACTGCAACGACGACGGCAGCATCTACGAGTTTGATGAGAAACCCAAGAATCCCAAGAGCAACAAGGCTTCCATGGGTATATACATCTTCACATGGGAAAAGCTGCGCCAGTATCTTGAGATGGACGAGCTGGACAAGGATAGCTCCAACGACTTCGGCAAGAACATTCTCCCGGCCATGCTCAACGCCGGCGAGACCATGGTTGCCTGGGAGTTCGACGGCTACTGGAAGGACGTGGGAACCATCGACAGCCTCTGGGAGGCCAACATGGATCTGCTCGATCCCCGCGTGCCGCTGGATCTTTCCGATCCCTCCTGGAGCATCTACACCCGCAGCTCCTCGCTGCCCCCTCACTTTATCTCCAAGGACGCCGTCTGCCAGAACTCACTCATCGCCGACGGCTGTGTCATCGAAGGCTCGCTGGAGTTCGCGGTGCTCTTTGACGGCGTGACCGTGGAAAAGGGCGCCCGGGTCACCGACTCCATCATCATGCCCGGCGCCACCATCAAGGCCGGCGCCACCGTTCAGTACGCCATCGTGGCCGAGGACGCCGTCATCGGCGAGGGCGCGGTGGTCGGCCAGCGCCCGGAGAACGTCCAGAACAAGGACGAGTGGGGCGTGGCGGTCATCGGCAACGGCGTGAAGGTGGGCGACAACGCCGTTGTTCCCGCCAAGGCCATGATCGACGAGGATGTACCCGCCGCCAAGCGGTGACCATACCCAAGGAAAGGACGATAGATTATGATAGGCAATAATGTAGTCGGAATTATTTTTTCCAATATGCACGACGACCGTCTGCGCGAGCTGACCGATGTTCGCACCATGGGTTCCGTTCCCTTCGGCGGCCAGTACCGTGCCATTGACTTCCCTCTGTCCAACATGGTCAATTCCGGCGTGACCAAGGTTGGCGTTATCACCAAGAGCAATTACCAGTCCCTGATGGATCACCTCGGCTCGGGCAAGGCATGGGATCTTTCCCGCAAGAGAGAGGGCCTGTGGATCCTGCCTCCCTTCGGCCTTGGCAACGGCGTCTACCAGACCCGCATCGAGGCTCTGGACGGCATCTCCAACTTCCTTCACAACTGCAAGGAAGAGTATGTGGTCATGAGCGACTGCCACATCATCTACACCATGGACTTCCGCCCGGTCTTTGCCGAGTTTGAAGAGAAGAACGCCGACATCATGGTGGTATACAAGAACAGCGTCATGCCCGAGGCTTTGCCCGACCGCGTCCGCTTTGAGGTAGGCCGTGGCCGCAAGATCACCGATGTGGTCATCGGCGGCGACGTGGAAGGCAAGTGCAACTGGGGCATGGGAGTCTATGTCATGCGCAAGAGCTTCCTCATCAAGGTGGTTGCCGAGTGCATCGCCCGCAACCGTATGCTCTTTGGCCGCGATGTTCTCCAGCGCGGCGTGCAGGAGTACCGTATGTACGGCTACCGCTACGAGGGCTACACCGGCGTGCTGGCCTCCAAGAAGAGCTACTTCGACGCCAACATGGCCCTGACCGATCCCGCTGTGCGCGCCGATCTGTTCCCCAAGGATCGTCCCGTCTACACCAAGGTCCGCGACGAGATGCCTACCCGCTATGGTCTTGGCTCCAGAGCAGTCAACTCCATCATCGCCGGCGGCTGCATCATCGAGGGCGACGTTGTAAACTGCGTGCTCTCCCGCGGCGTCGTGGTGGAAAAGGGCGCTACCCTGCGCAACTGCATCATCATGCAGGACTCCGTCATCGGAGCCAACACCACTCTGAATTTCGTTATCGGCGACAAGGATGTTGTCTACAAGCCCGGCCGCACACTGATGGGCTACGAGTCCTACCCGGTGTACATCGCCAAGGGCAGCGAAGTATAAGCCAAGTGTAAGTTAAGTCTAAGCCAAGGAGGAACAGAAGATGAAAGTTCTTTATGTATCCAGTGAGGCTCAGCCCTTTGCAGCCTCCGGCGGACTTGCGGATGTTGCCGGAAGTCTTCCCACCGCCATGCGCCAGCGCCTCATCGGCTGCCGCGTGGTCATGCCTCTCTACGAAAGCGTGCCTCAGGAGCTGCGGGACAATATGCAGTTCCTCACCAGCCTCTCCGTGCCCGTGGCATGGCGCAGACAGTACTGCGGCGTTTTCGAGGCCAAGGTGGGCAACGTGATCTACTACCTGCTGGATAACCAGTATTATTTCAAGCGCAAGGGCCTGTACGGCCATTATGACGACGCCGAGCGCTTTGCCTTCTTCTCCCGCGCCGTGCTGGAGATGCTGCCCTACATCGACTTCAAGCCCGATGTCATCAACGCCAACGACTGGCAGGCAGCCCTCGTGCCCATCTACTACGATATGTTCTACACCCACAACGAGTGGTACTACGGCATCAAGACCGTCTTCACCATCCATAATATTCAGTATCAGGGCAAGTACGGCCTTGAGCTGTGCGAGGATGTTTTCGGCATTCCCAACGACCGCCGCCACGTGGTTGAGTACGACAAGTGCCTCAACCTGATGAAGGGCGCCATCGAGACCGCCCACAAGGTCACCACCGTCAGCCCCACCTACGCCGGCGAGATCCTCGACCCGTGGTTCTCCCACGGTCTCGATCCCATTCTCCGGGAGCGTTCGTGGAAGCTGGAGGGCATCCTGAACGGCATCGACACCGTGTCCTACGACCCGGCCAACGACGGCATGATCTACCGCAAGTACGACGCCCAGACCTTTGCCGAGGGCAAGGCGGAAAACAAGCTGGAGCTGCAGAAGCGTCTGTTCCTGCCCGAGCGTCCCGATGTGCCGCTGATCGGCATGGTCACCCGCATGGTGGGTCACAAGGGCCTCGATCTGGTGCGCGATGTGCTGGACGAGCTGCTGTACAACCACGACGTGCAGTTTGTCATCCTCGGCTCCGGCGACTGGGAGTACGAGACCTTCTTCCGGGAGATGCAGGAGCGCCACAAGGATAAGCTGGTGGCCTGCTTCGGCTTCGTGCCCGAGCTTTCCCGCAAGATTTACGCCGCTTCGGACATCTTCCTGATGCCCTCCAAGAGCGAGCCCTGCGGTCTTTCCCAGATGATTGCCCTGCGCTACGGCTCCATTCCCATCGCCCGCGAGACCGGCGGTCTGAAGGACTCTGTCCGCGACAGCGGCGACGGC
>JAZSQO010000161.1:0-5041 GCA_045538015.1 Acutalibacteraceae bacterium
GTTTGATTTTGTTTGGTAGCCGCTGTTATTTTCATTGGTTTTCTCTTATATTCACAATCACTTTCCTATAAAGCGACCCATAAGGGTGTAACCCGGGTCGATGAGCAGTCCGGTCGCTTCCGCTGTTTTCTCGGTAAAAACAGCTACACCGCTGTCCTTTTCCTCCGAGCTGTCGTACAGCAGGTAGGGAACCGGATCAGAGGCATGGGTTTTCGTGACGATGGGCGTAGGATGATCGGGAAGAACAAGGATACGGTAATCCTCGCCCATTTCCTTCAGTCCGCTGAGCAGAGGAGCCAGCACGCGGCTGTCGATGTATTCGATGGAGCGCACCTTGTTTTCCGGCTCGTTGCGGTGGCCGCACTCGTCGGGAGCCTCAAAGTGCAGATAGACAAGGTCGGCTCCGCCCTTGAGCGCCTCGAGAGCGGCGGCGGTTTTATCCTCAAAGCAGGTGTCTATATAACCGGTGGCACCCTCCACCTCCAGAACATCCATCTGGGCGCACTTGGCAATGCCGCGGATGAGGTCAACTGCCGAGACCACAGCACCCTTCAGGCCGTACAGCTTTTCAAAATTCTCCAGCTTCGGCCGGGAGCCCTCTCCCCAGAACCACACCGAGTTGGCCGGGCGTTTGCCCTCGGCCATACGGCGAAGATTGACCGGATGATCCTTGAGCACGGCTACGCTGCGCTTCATCATGTCGATGAGGGGAGCGGCGGCGGGATGGTCGTTCAGATATTCGCCTATCGCCCGTCCGGAAATGTCATGGGGCGGGGTCAGGAAGCCGATGTCGGTGCTGCCGTTGTGCCAGAGCAGGCAGTGACGGTACTGGACACCGGCGTGGTAGGAGAAAACCTCGTTGCCCAGAGCCTGCTGGACAGCGGCGATCAGCTCGGCAGCATCCTCGGTGGAGATGTCTCCGCCGCTGTAGTCCACCATGGTTTTCTCTGAATAATCCTCTTCCTCGGAGAGTGTCACAAGATTGCAGCGGATGGCGACATCGGTGTCGGACAGCTCAAGACCCATGCTGGCGGCCTCGAGAGGGGAGCGTCCGGTGTAGCAGCCCTTGGGGTCAAAGCCCATTACGGCCAGATTGGCCACATCGCTGCCCGGCTTCATTCCGTCGGGAACGGTTTTCACCAGACCAACCTCTGCCTTTGAGGCCAGAGCGTCCATGTTGGGCTTCTTGGCCAGCTCCATGGGGGTGGCTCCGCCCAACTGCTCCACGGGATAGTCGGCCATGCCGTCGCAAAGAACAACCGCGTATTTCATATATCATAATTCCTTTCGTAGTATATGCGCTGGGCAGATTATACCACACCGCTCCGGTTATTTAAATATCAAAATGGAAATTTGTTCCTGAGTCCCACCGGATAAAAAAGCCGCCTCCGGCTGACCGAAGGCGGCATATTAATTCCGTTGGATTATCTGCGCTTGATGGGGCGCACATCGACCTTCTTGGTCAGCTTGCCCTTGCGCATCTTGGGACGAACCACATGGACGCCCGGCTCAGAAATGGTGGGCAGGTCGTCATAGGGCTGGAAGCTGTAGCTGCCGCGGGTGCTTACGCTGCCGTGAGTCGCATCGCCGGCATAGACAGCGCCGTGAGCCTGAACGCCGTTTCCTCCGCGGTCAAAGAACACGCCGTTGTTTCCGGGAGCGGAATCCACCTGAGCGGGAGGATAATAACCGGAGTCGTAATCGCCGCCCGGAGCGTCGTAGTCATAGCCGCCGTCGTAGTCGCTGTACTCCTCTTCCTCGGCGCTTTCTTCATCACCCTCCTCATAGGGAGCGGAGAAGCCGATGCGCTGAGGCTGCACTACAGTGGGAGCAGCGAGGGGAATAGCGTCGCCGGAAGGCTCGGGAGCATAGGTGCTCTCGGCTTCCTTATATGTGTCGTTCTGCTCCTCATATACGTCGCTCTCTTCGGGGCGCTCGGGGAGCTGAGGAACAAACTGGGGATTGGCTTCGTAATACTCCTCAGCGGTCACTCCGCCGCGGTCGAGGAGATTGTTGGCCTCAACGATGGAATCCTGACTGGAGCTGAAGGGGCCGGGAACGACCTTCTTCACCTCAACGCCATCCCATGCCGAGGGCTTGGGAGCGATGCGGCCGTCGGCAACGCGCTGGGCGGTGTCGGCAACCAGCTTGGCGCCGTAGGGGCCGAGAGCCGGCACGGTGTATCCGCCGTCGGCTTCACCGGCACGCAGGTTGAGCAGATGCTCCACCTCGCTGAGGATGGAGGACTGATGTCCGTCGATCTGCAGGCCGTCGTCATGCTTGATGGCG
Source organism: Acutalibacteraceae bacterium (assembly GCA_045538015.1). Classification (GTDB taxonomy): domain Bacteria; phylum Bacillota; class Clostridia; order Oscillospirales; family Acutalibacteraceae; genus SIG598. The sequence continues at coordinate 2,290 of JAZSQO010000161.1, forward strand.
ACCAGCTTGTGGACGGCGCCGGTCAGGGAGGCGTCCACACGGTCGTTGCGATCCTGAACCATAACAAGAGCCTCATTGAGCTGCTCGCGCACACGGTTCATGTCGGCGCGGATGGCCGCGACCTCGCGGGCGGCGTCACCGGCGATCTGAGTGACCTGCTCCTGATTGTCCACCGCCTTCTGGAACAGACGGTCGGCAGCGCGCTTGGTAACGGACATGATGGAAGAAACCGAGCTCTGAAGCTCAGCAAACTCCCGCTCTCTCATGGAGAAATCGCGGTCACGTTCACGCAGCTGCTCGCAGCGGAGCTGCAGGGCGCTGTTCTCCGCCTTGTGAGCCTCCACCGCGCGGGTGAGGGTATCATTCTCTCCCTTGGCTCGGGCGAGACTGGATTCCAGCTCAACTATCTGGGTGGTGGATGTAGAAAGCGACGCGTTCAAACGGGCCTGCTCACGGCTGAGGAACGCCTTGTCCTCACTGAGCGAAGCGATCTGCGTCTGCATATTCTCACGCTCGCCGATGAGAGTATCGGCCTGCATGGCCAAACGCCCGAATTCAGCGTCTACCGCAGCACGGTTGTAGCCGTAAAAACTGCGTCTAAAACGCTTGCCCTCCTGCACACTCATGCCTTGTCCTCCTGAAATTTTCCCTGCACTGACTTTTTTATATAAGCTAAAAAACGTCAGGCATTTTTTGCAAAAATACGCGCTGAAAGCCGCATGAAGCGTTCATGCGGTCGAAAAATGCGATTGCGGCAGGTCAAACCGCCCGAAATTTTCGTGCAATTTAACCATAAAATCGAGGTGTCAAGGCCTATTCGTTGGCGTCGGCCAACAAATAAGCCTTTACATAAATAATGTTATCACAGTAATACACAAAAATCAAGCACTATTTGGCGGTATATATGTCATTCAGTGGCCAATTATAGCATATCACGCCGCCGGAGAACATAGGCCACTCCGGCCATAATGACCACGGAAAGCAGGCAAGGGAACCACCACCACTGGGAGAAGGGCATGAAGCCGCCCTCGATGTTCATGCCGTACAGTCCGGAGATAACGGTGGGAACGGCTATGACGATGGTGATGCCGGCCAGCACCTTCATGATGTCGTTGAGGTTGTTGGAGATAAGCGATGCCGAGGCGTCCATCATGCTGTTTAGAACGTTGGTGTAGATGGTGGCCATCTCTATGGCCTGACGCACCTCGATGAGGACATCCTCCAGCAGATCCTGATCCTCGGGGTACATTTTGAGATAGCGGCCGCGGCTCATCTTTTCCAGCGTGACCGCGTCGGCCTTCAGGGATGTGGAAAAGTAAACCAGAGACTTGTTGATGTCCAGAAGCTTTATCAGATCCTTGCTCTTCATGGACTTGCGGAGCTCCTGCTCGGTGTGGGTGGACAGCCGGTCGATCTGGCGCAGATGCTGCAGATAGCGTCCGGCGGCGCGGAGAATGAACCGCAGCACAAACTGGGTCTTGAACTCGGTGTTGAGGCCGCGGACAACGCCCTCGGAAAATTCGTTGATGAGGGGATGCTCACGCAGGGAAACGGTGATTACATTTTCCTTCGTGACAATAATACCGATCGGCACCGTGGAATATACCACACTGTCGCCGCTTTTTTCCACGTGGGGAATGTCGATGATGATGAGGGTGTTTCCGTCCTCTCTCTCAATACGGGAGGTCTCCTCCTCGTCCAGCGCGGAGCGGATGAAATCCGGCTCAAGCGCGAAGTCGGCGGTCAGGGCGTCACATTCGGCCTTGTCGGGCGCGGTGACGCATACCCACACTCCAGCCGAACGCTCCTCCACGCGACGGATAACACCGTCAAAGCTCTTGAAGTATTCTATCATGGCGCAGACTTCCTTTCGGCCGCGCCGACTGTGACTGCGATGAGTCCGCGGCGCGGGATGTATTTCTACTTCGCTCGTAACTGTCAGGTTCGGGATTCATCGTGTCACCTCTTTCTTTTTTTGCGGATTGGCAGCCGGGAGCAAAAGCACCGTCCGGCTGTAACAATTAATTTTACCACCGTTTGCGCAAAATTGCCATAGCAAATTGCAAAGAAAACAGAATAAAATGCCCGCCGATATGTACCCCGGCCGGCGCACTCCCGTCTTGACAAAAATGCCCTCTGTCATTATAATTGAAATGCTGTCCGAAAAACAGCAGAATAATATTCGCTACTGTGGCTCAATGGCAGAGCAGCTCACTCGTAATGAGCAGGTTGTCGGTTCGATTCCGACCAGTAGCTCCAACGCCCCCGACGGAGGTTTCGTCGGGGGCGTTTTTGTTCGCAGCTGCCTTCCGCTTGACTTCTGAATATTCTGTAAACTGTGAATCTGAGCCACTTCCGACGAATTGATATGCTGAACGGTCGGTGGTATAATTATTACACCGTCAAATAATCAAGGAGGTGCGATATGAAACGAGTGCTTGCCCTGCTGATGATATGCTCTATGATATTGTCGCTTTGCGCCTGCGGCGGCGACGAGGATGGTCAGACTGTACCTGAGCAGCTTATCCGTGCCCATATCAGCGACGATCTGCCGCTGTACGAAATAAAAGCAGAGCGGATAGGAACCACTGATGAGCTTCCGGGGGAAGCAGTGTATCTGGTTGAGGTTCTCAAGCCGCGTTCAGATGGCATGGTCACAGAGCAACTGCTTACCGTCTGTTCGACGGTTACGGATGATGCCGAAATTCTTGATCTGTACGATGTCAGCTTTGACGGCTGCAGTGACCTGATC
>JAZSQO010000072.1:0-10279 GCA_045538015.1 Acutalibacteraceae bacterium
CATTCTGATTCGCGCACTTGCAATAAACCGGCTGCCTAAAGCCACCTTTATCGTCCTCTGGATGGCGGCGCTGGCAAGGCTGCTGGTTCCGGTTTCGGTTCCTTCGGTTTTCAGCATCTACACACTTTTCGATAGTGTCCCTACAAATGTCACAGCTCAGTATTCAACTGAGAATATTGAGAGCATCGCGGCTGCAACAGACACAGCACCGGAAGCCGTACAGCAGATACAGCCTCAGATTATCTCGTCAGCAATCGAAAACAGCACGTTCGGACTTACCTTTATCTGGATAATCGGAGTTGTTCTTTCTCTGTCGACATTCGGCGCAGCCTATGTTGTATGCTTCCGCAAGCTGAGCAAAGCAAAGGATGTATCACACCCTGCAATTAACCAGTGGATGAACAGTCACAGCGTCGGAAAAACCGTTTCCGTCAGGTCGTCGGGAGATATTACATCACCGCTGACCTACGGACTTTTCAGGCCGGTGATTGTCCTGCCCGACAGCATGGATCCGGACAACGCAGAACGGCTTGATTATGTTCTCAGCCACGAGATAACTCACATACGCAGGTTTGATCTGCTGAAAAAGCTGGCGGTCATACTTGCTGTGTGTCTGCATTGGTTCAATCCGCTGGTCTGGGTAATGTTCATCATCTTTAATCGTGACATTGAGCTTGCCTGTGACGAGACGGTAATATTCCGAACCGGTCACAGTTCGAGGAAAGCCTACGCCATGGCACTTATCGATATGGAGGAGAAGCGTTCACTCCCAGGCACGCTGTACACCTGCTTCAACCGAAACGCTATTGAAGAAAGGATAGTTGCCATAATGAAGATTAAACGTCCCACACTTGTACGACTTGGAGTCTCAGCAGCAATCGTAGTGGCTGTTTGCCTTGGCTTTGCCACTACCGCTTACGCAAATCAGGATAAGAACGAGGGAAAGATTGATGCTCCTGCGATCTCGGGCGCAGATATTGATGATTTCATCTGTTCCGCCGGGAGTATAAGCCCCTCTGAGTTCAGCACCGAGGGTGTCGAGGTCTCGCCGGGTAAACCGACCGGAACTGAGCCTGAGTACGCACCAGAAGTCGCCTCGGATACGCTTCTTCCTGAGTTCGGTTCTGAAGTCATCCCCGAATCCACTGCCGGCTGCAGTTGGGTCTGGCCCGTGAACAGTGACCGTATCACCAGAGCGTTCGGTCCTTCGGAGAATCCGCTGAGAGGAAGCAGCGACCATATCACCATAGCCTGCGACCGAGGCGACACGGTAGTATCCGCCGTCAGCGGCAAGGTGACCGAGGCTGCATTCTCCCCCGAGTACGGCAACTATGTTGCTATATGCGGAGATAACAATGTCCGCACCATGTACGCACACCTCGATGATATCTCTGTTTCCGTCGGTCAGACCGTGACAGCCGGTGACAGGATAGGCGCAGCAGGAGCCACCGGAATGGTTACCGGCCCCTGCCTGTCCTTCTATGTTTACGTCAATGATCAGGCTGTTGATCCCGTAAGTTTTTATGAGTGATATTTCCAAATCCCAATGGGTGCGCTGTCCTGTATGCGGAAGCAAAACACGGCTGAAGATTCGGGAAGATACCCTGATATACCGACTGCCGCTGTTCTGCCCCAAATGCAGGCGTGAGATCACCGTCAGCATCAAAAAACTGAAAATCACCACAGAGCCGGATGCTTGCTGATTCCAGACTGAATTGTCTGGAATCGGTAAAAAGACACAGAGCCTACGACCCGATCACGGGTTCAGGCTCTGTGTCTTTTTTGCGGGAAAACCATCGAAAGGAGATGAGAACCAATGAAAAAGGTATTCGCTTTGATTATGAGCGTTTTCATGCTGATTCTCTTTGTGAGCAATGTTCTTCCGGAGATCACAGGCGTGCAGTATACCGCATTTGCAAATTCCGAATCTGAACTAAAGCAAAAGCAGGCCGAGCATGAAGCACAGCAATCATCCATCACATCAAAAATCGACCGGCTGGAAACAGATCAGGCAGACGCGCAGGAGCAGGTAAATGCCGTCAACGAGCTGATCGATAATCTTGAATCGCAGATAGACACCGTCAATCAGAAAATACTTGTTCAGGAAAACGAGATTTCCGGATTGCAGGCTGAAATTGACCTGACCGAGGCGCGGATTTCAGAGGCATACAGCACCTTCAAAGACCGCGTGCGGGCCATGTACATTACGGGAAACATAACCGGCGGACTGGAATTGCTGTTTTCAACAAAGGATTTCGATGATTTCCTTTCGGTCATGACCTACATTGATGTTATGGCCGCCCATGACAATGCCGTCGTCAGCGCCTTGACCGAGGACAAGGAAGGCTACTATGCCCAGAAGGCTCTGGTAGAGGAAAAGCGAGCGGAGATCGAAGCCGAAAAGCTGGTTTTGTCCGCAAAGAAAGAAGAGCTTGACGATCAGAAAGCGCAGGCCAACGCTCTGCTGTCACAGATCGCCGCCGACAAAGCCGCGCTTCAGCAGGAGCAGGTGAAAATCGACAAGGAGATGCAGAAGGCAAGAGAAGCGCTTGATGCCATCATTGCCCGCAAAACAGCCGAGTCTGATGAAAAGAACCATGCTCCCGGAGCGTGGCGCTGGCCTGCGCCGGGCTACAAGCGCATAAGCTCCAGATTCGGCTGGCGGTCATGGTCAAACAGCTACCACAAGGGCATCGATATCGCAGCGCCAATGGGCGCTGATATTGTAGCCTCAAAGGGCGGCAGGGTCGTCACCAGCTCTTTCGATTCAGGCGGTTACGGTAATTATGTCATAATCGACTGCACTTCGAGGTTCGTGTCAACGGAACTGCCCAGAATCCGACCAACTATGTCGGTTAAGAGGAAAATAAGGGACTTCCAATCGAAAAAAAGCCCGAAAACCTTGACGCTGCAAGGCTTTCGGGCTTTCTGATGCTGTCAGCAGGGAATCACAGCCTGTTTCAGATTCCTACGAAAACAGAACCTTGTTCTTTTTGTTCCACCGCTTCCTGAATCCGGCGGAGCATGAGGCTCTGGGCAGAGGCTGATCCTTCCACTGCTCAAAGAAGGCTGTTTCCTCAAGCAGGCAGGCGCGGGAAAATTCGCCGAAGTCCTCGGAGGCTGTTCCGTCTGACTTATCGAGCCAGCTGTGCTGGATCGCGTCTCTTTGCGCGTAGAATTCATCCGGGAGCTTTCGGCCGATAAGACTTCGGCGGAAGCGCTCGGCCTCAAGCCAGTATTGCCTGCCCTCAGGATCGTCGGGGGCGGTCACGGGAAGAACGGTATCCGTTCCGAACAGCCACGGCTTGAACAGCGACACGCAGGGCAGACTGCTACCGGTGCTCCACACGACGGTGCGATCCTGCTCGAGGGATACCACCATGCTTGAGGTGGTGTGGTCGCCCACCATCGCGCCGTAGTGCATACACACGCTGCCCACAGTGCCCTTGGCAAAGGGATTTCTGATCTTCTTATCATGGCTTCTGAGGGCATTCATGCAGCCGGCGGCGGAATCGGCATCCGGAAGACAGCTCTGCATCCGGGCGTACCGCCTTGCCGAAGCGGAGAAGGTGGTGTATACGGGTTCGGTATAGCGCTTGCGGAAGTCGATGATTTTTCCGCGGGAACAAGAGTCGGCATCGGCGCCGAGGGACAGCCGGTTGCTGATGTTGGCCGAATCACAACGCTTGTATGTCCACTTCTTGCCGCAGGTTTCCAGCACGTATATATCCGCTCTGTCCATGATAAGAAAGCCGTTGTCATAGAAGAAATCGTGGTCATATCCGCAGTTTCCGCCCTGACCGTAGGTTTCGAGGAGGGAGATGAGCAGCTCCAGCGCCTCCTTCGCGGTTGTGCTGCGCTCCAGAGCCAGACGAAGCATATCCATGCCGGTAAGGCCGCTTTTGCCGTATGCGCCTTTGGTGAATACGGCTTCGTTGCCTATGCACAGGCCAAATTCGTTTACGCCCATTTCGGCGCCCCACATCCATGCCGGCCGGGAGAGCAGCACTGCGTAGGTCTTTGCCGCCTGAGGAACCGGGATATATGTGCAGTCAACGGTGCCGGAAAGATTTTCCTTACCGCTGTGAAATTCCAGCACCTGCACCTCGTTGGGGCTTCGGTCACTGTTTTTTGCGAAGAATGACCGCCCGGAGCCGATCCTTCCCATGGTGTCGCACATTGTTAAAGTCCCCTTTCGGAATTATGAGTCGATAAGCAGAACGGACACATCGTTTACGTTTGTGCCCGTAGGGCCGGTCATGATAAGCCCGCCGCATTCCTTCAGCGCGTTGAAGGCGTCGTTCTGCCGGAGAACCTCGAAGATGTCTATGCTCTTTTCCCGCAGTATCCCGGCGGTTTCGCCGTCGACATAGCCGCCGGCGGCTTCGGTGGGGCCGTCGGTGCCGTCGCTGCCAAGGCTGGAAACACAAACGCCGTCAAGGCCGTCTATTCCCGCGGCGGCGGAAAGAGCCAGCTCCTGATTTCTGCCGCCCTTGCCCTTGCCCGTCAGCCGGACAACTGTTTCGCCGCCGGCGATGAAGGCGAGCCTGCGGCCGTCGGAGCGGTGAGTTTTTGCGATGGAAGCAAGAAAGCTTCCCGCTTCTCTTGCCTGACAGCACAGCTGGTCGGTCAGCACGCAGACCTCATAGCCAAGCTCCTCCGCGGATCTTGCCGCGGCGAGGCACAGCTCGCGCACCGAGCCGGTTACAACGGTCTCAACATTATCAAGGCTCTTTGGCGTTTCGATCTCAAGGCAGTCCAGTGCCTTTTGGGAAAGCCTAAGCTCGTATTTTGCGGCGATTTTCCGGGCCATGGCGCAGGTGCTGCTGTCCGGGTAAGCCGGCCCGGAAGCGATCATGTCGAGGGGATCGCCGATTATATCGGAAAGGACGATGGTGTAAACCTTCGCCGGCGCGCACAGCTGGGCAAACTTCCCGCCCTTTACCGCCGAAAGACGCTTGCGGATGATGTTCATTTCCACAATATCCGCGCCGCAGGCAAGGAGCTGGGAGGTGATGTCCTGCAGCTCCTCACCGCTGATGAGCGGATCCTCAAAGAGCGCGCTGCCGCCGCCCGAAAGCAGAAACAGCACCGTGTCCTCCTCGGTCAGTCCGGACACCATGGCAAGGGCCTTGCGTGTGGAAAGAAAAGAATTTTCGTCCGGCACCGGATGTCCGGCCTCACAGCAGACAAAGTCGGCTATGGGGCCTTTTACATGGTCGTACTTGGTGATGACAATGCCTGCGTCGATGCTCTCTCCGAGAGTATCATGGGCGGCCTTTGCCATCTGCCATGCCGCCTTTCCGGCAGCGACAAGCACTGTCCTGCCGCCCGGAATGGCGCCCTTCAGTGCCCGGGCAACGGCGTTGTCCGGGAGCACCGAAGCGATGGCGTCTTTGATTATCCGGTCTGCGTTGTTTCTCAGTATATTGTTCATATTCATTACAGAATCGCGGAGCCGCCGGTGATTATCCATGCAGCCATAGCGGCGACGGTAAAGGCACCGGTGTATACGTTGCCCGTGCGGCGGTAGATGTAGGTGCAGAGCAGGCTGAACACAAGCACCTGCGGCACAAACACGATCAGAATGCTCATGAACGGGCCGCCGAAGGTGGAGCTGAACAGCAGGTCGGCGCCGGGGCCGATGCCGGCAAAGAAGGGGATATACTCGATAAGGACAATGAGCATCACGCCGCCGATCATCAGCAGAGCGCCGCGCCACCATGTTCCGAGGAATCCGGCCGCGCCGGCCTTGTAGGTCGACTTTGTACGCATTCCGGCAAAGATCTTGCTGTTGTTCAGAATGAAGAACAGAGCGAAGAAGGGAATGTAGAGCATGAACTGTCCGAATCGCTCAAGGCTGAAGGTCTTGAAGAAGGGCCAGATGAAGCGCAGGTCGAGCAGGAAGGCTGCCTCGCACACTGCCACGATGATATAAAGGAAGGAAAGCATACACAGCGACAGCAGAGCGCCCTTGCCGCAAAGCGCCCAGTCTATCCGCTCATCACGGTCGGGGCCGGAGAGGCCGATGCTGCTGTAGGATGCCTGGCCCAGCTTCTTTGCCTTGCTGAGCGAAACGCTTGTGGTGACAAGCATGACTGCGATAAGCAGCAGATACCAGCAAAGGAAGCCGTTGCCGATGGTCATGCGGAAGACGCTTTCGGGATAGGGGAACAGACCGTGTCCCAGCTGGGTCATGAAAGGATAGGTCAGACCGGCGATGAGCATGGTGATGACCGCGTTCTTCCACCAGCGCTTGCCGCCGAGCAGATTCTCCTGAGAGGGCAGCTCCTTGCCGACGCCGGCAAAGAAAGGTATTCTGAGCAGCAGCTCCATGAGGGGAAGGATGGCGAACACCGACATGAGCATGGCGGCAAACACCAGCCATTCCTTTATGATGGCCGTGTGAGAGCCGGAGCTGAGAGAGGTTTCGATGCCAAGGGCCTCGCCGAACCAGTCGAGGGCGGTGCGAAGACCTGCGGCGTCGTGGGTGGTCAGGCGATGGTTGGTCTCAAGCAGCTCCATGCGCCTTGCGGTGCCGTCGGAGAAGCTGCCGAAGGTGGTGTCCCACGCGGCGGCGTCCGGCTCGCAGCCGAGGAATTCCGCGCGCAGCTCGCTGTGGAGAACGTCATCGTTCACGAAGTTCTTGTAGTCGCGGAAATAGCTGAATTCATCGTACTTTGCCTGAAGCAGAAGAACGTTGTTGAAGTAGATGTTCTCGGAATCATATACACTGTCTCTGAAAAGCTCACCGCACTGGAGCACGGTAGCCTTGGGAGCGATGTCGACGCCTTCCTCGTTGGTGGCTCCGGCATATGCCGCGGCCACTGTCCAGCTGGACCAGGTGCCCATGGAATGTCCGCTGACAGCCAGACGACCGGGGTCAACGCAGTCCATATTGGCCAGCACGGCATAGGCCGCGATTCCGCCGCAGGAGCTGTCCAGAATGGAGTTGCCGGCGTCATCCTTGGTATAGTGCTCGTTGAAGAAGGAGAGGTTGGAGAAGTTCATCATAAGGCGGAAACGGGCGGGGCCGCCGGCGGATGTGTAGGTTCCGCTGACCTCGCTGTCCTCGCCGTAGTTCACCGAAACCTTGTGGTTGACATAGCCTCGCTTCAGCAGGCCGACGGAGGTGTCGCCGTGGCCGTATTCGTCGAGGGACATGACGACCACGCCGCGCCGAGCCAGCTCGATGGAATAGGCCGCGCAGGTTTCGCTGTCGTTCTGGTAGCCGTGGAGCAGAAGCACGCCGGGAGCGGGATTATCCTCGTCGGCGCCTTCGGGTACATAAAGCTTGTAGGAGAGTGTGCCTTCATCAACCTCGATGGTTCCCTGCGAAATTTCGACCTTGCCGAAATCGGTCTGTATCAGGTGCGCTGTAAACATACAGCCGAACACACCGATAATCAGAGCGAGCAGTAGAGCAACTGAGCGTTTTGCGTTGGATTGCATAATAATTCTCCCTTCGTTTATGGATTTGTGTATATTATAACTCAACTAAGCTTGTGAATCAATTCGGACAGGCGACAAATGAAGCAGGTCTGTTTTGACATATCCTCCAAATGGGTCATAGTCAGGCTCTTTTGCCGTCTCTGCCGGAGGAGGGGAGGAGGCCGCGCGGTCTGAAAAATGATGCCATATCCTCTGAAATAACGCCGCTGGTAAATTTCTGACTATTTACAAACCGCCTTTGTATTGATAGAATATTGGCGAAACAAAGTAAGAAGTGCGCGCAATGGAAGGCGCATCAGGGCCGGATGCTTCTTGGAGGGAGTATAATGAGAAAATTCGACACCAAGGTTCAATATCTTAAATACAAGGTTCTTCGCGAGGTCGCGCGGGAGGCGTGGAACGGCACGCTGCTTGAAAATATCTTCGACATTCCCAGAAAGATCGTTCCGGGCACCACGCCCACCATGCGCTGCTGTGTATACAAGGAGCGCGCCATTCTGGGCGAGCGGGTCAGGATCGCCATGGGCGGCGACCGGGACAATCCCAACGTCATCGAGGTCATTGACATCGCCTGCGACGAATGTCCCGTGGGCGGCTACGAGGTCACAAACGCCTGCCGTGGCTGTCTTGCTCACCGCTGCGAGGATGTGTGCAAGCGGGGCGCCATCAGCTTTGACCACAACCATGTGGCTCACATCGACAAATCCAAGTGCGTGGAGTGCGGCGCCTGCGCCAAGGTGTGTCCCTACACCGCCATCGTCAACCGCAAGCGTCCCTGCCAGAGCGCCTGCAAGGTCAAGGCCATCACCATGAACGAAAACAAGGCCGCCGCCATCAATAACGAAAAATGCACCGCCTGCGGAGCCTGTGTCTATCAGTGTCCCTTCGGAGCCATCACCGACAAATCCTATATGCTCAGCGCCATCGAGCTGATAAAGCAGAGCTGCGGCGGAGAGAAGTATAAAGTATATGCCGTTGTCGCGCCCTCCATATCCAGCCAGTTTGCCTATGCCAAGCTGGGTCAGGTGGTCGCGGGACTTAAGAAGCTGGGCTTCAGCGCAGTTGTTGAAGCGGCTCTGGGCGCGGATATGGTCGCCCTGAGCGAGTCGCGTGAGCTGGTGGAAAAGGGCTTCCTGACCAGCTCCTGCTGCCCGGCCTTTGTGTCCTATGTCAGATCGGCCTTCCCCGATCTGGCTGAGCATATATCCCACAACCGCTCTCCCATGGCGGAGATCGCAAAGCACATCAAGGACACCGACGAGAGCGCGAGGATCGTGTTCATCGGCCCATGCACCGCCAAGAAGGCCGAGGCTCAGCTTGAGAGCGTGAAGCCCTATGTCGATGTCGTGATGACCTTTGAGGAGCTGCAGGCTCTCTTTGACAGCAGAGATGTGGATATAACCATGCTTGAGGAGGAGTCCCTTGACAACGCCTCCTACTTCGGCAGAATATTTGCCCGCAGCGGCGGCCTTTCCGACGCTGTGAAGCAGGCGCTGTCCGAGCAGGGACTGACCGACTTCGAGCTTTCGCCCGTGGTGTGTGACGGCATTGAGGAGTGCCGCGCCGCTCTGCTGAGAAAGAGCAAGAATGTGCTCAACGGCAATTTCATCGAGGGCATGGCCTGCACCGGCGGCTGCATCTCCGGCGCCGGCTGCCTGACCCACGGCGACAAGAACAAGGCCGAGGTCGACCGCTACGGCAAGGAGGCCGGCGCCAAGACCATCAGCGACGCTGTGAGTATGCTCAATCTCGGAGAAAACTGACCTGACGACAAAAGCCCCGACCACTCCCGGTCGGGGCTTTTCGGATTTCTGAGGAGGGGAGAGGAGGCGCGTAACCTCCCGGGATTCGTTGGCTGTGGGTCACGCCAGCTTGCCAACCAGCACGAAGCCCTCCTCGCCGTTCCCGGCGCAAAGGGTCACGAGGCGGTCGCTCTCGCTGACGGAGACAGTGCTGTAAAAGAGAGAATTATCCTTCAGCCACGAAAGATAATCGGCAAACTCGGCGCTGTCGGCAAATTCGGTTCGGAGGGCAGAGGGGATGTCCTCCGTGGTGAATCCGGCGTACAGCAGAACGGTGTAGGTCTCGTCGGGCGTGCAGAGGGTCATGGAGGGCAGCAGCTCGTAGTAATCCTGACGGGCGTATTTGTGTATGCTGTTCAGCTGGGCGCCGCCGTGAATGACCGTGTTCCTGGCGGAGAAATCGGCGGGCTGGGCGGCGTCGACGCGCAGGCAGCCGAAGGGGTTGGACTTGCCGGAGAACAGATGCCTGCGGTAAAATCCGTCGTCCTCGCTCTGGACGATGGGGTAGTCGATGCCGGTGCCTTCGGAGATTATCCACGCGCGGATGTCGGGATTCTTCTCGCTGAGCAGAGAGAAATCCACGGTCGCGGGGCCGGTGTGGGCCTCGGCGGCAAGGGCCTGATACTCCTTCTGGGCGGCGGCGGGCTGTGTGTGGTTGAGGATCAGCGCCACAACCGAACCGACAAAGAGCAGGCCGAGCACCGCCAGAGCGGCTATGCAGATTATAAGATTGGGGTTATTCTTTGCGTCCTTCATTAAAATCACCTCATGTTTGCAAATCAGGGAGAGGAAGGGTTCCTCTCCCTGATTTTTATGTCTTATCGGGTGGTTCAGCGGGCCTCGGCTTCGCTGTTCTCTCTGAGCTTGTTCATGCAGAACACGAACAGAAGAGCGGCGAGGAGAGCGATGTGCATCACGGCGAGGGCGGCGGCGTCGGTGGTGCCGTAGTCGCCGGTGTCGGGAACCTTGTTGTCACCGGTGGAGGCCTTGTTCTTCTCGTTGATGAAGGAGGCCTTGGCGCCGTC
>JAZSQO010000071.1:0-3125 GCA_045538015.1 Acutalibacteraceae bacterium
CGACCTCACCGAGCATCTGAAGGTCAACAAGAACGACCATCATTCCCGTCACGGTCTGTTCAAGATGATCGGTCACAGAAGAAACCTGCTCAACTACCTGACCAAGATCGACATCGAGCGCTACCGCGCCATCATCAAGGAGCTGGGCATCCGCAAGTAAGACTTTTCCGGCAGGCGGAGAGGACATTGGTTCCTCCGCCTGCCTTGCGTCTTTTTCTACCGTGAATTGCAGAAGTCTGATCGTGCGGCATAGCGGTAAAACGAGCGCCCGGAGCGGGAGCTCCTCCGGGAAAACTTTCCGGACGCTGGTTTTATTGCTAAGCTGTGTGAGAGGGCCTCTGTCTGAAAATAATAAAAAGAATTGAAAATGGAGGTTCACCAAAGATGTTTGACAACTTCAAGGTTTATGAAACCGAACTGGCCGGCCGTCCTCTGGTGGTCGAGACCGGCAAAATAGCTCAGCTGGCCAACGGCGCCTGCCTTGTCCGCTACGGCGAGACCGTGGTCAACGTGGCCGTTACCGCTTCTGCCAAGCCCCGCGACGGCATCGACTTCTTCCCTCTGTCCGTTGACTTTGAGGAGAAGCTCTATTCCGTGGGCAAGATCCCCGGCTCCTTCCTCAAGAGAGAGGGTCGTCCCTCCGAGAAGGCCATTCTGGCCTCCCGCGTCATCGACCGTCCCGTCCGTCCTCTGTTCCCCAAGGATATGCGCAATGACGTGGCCATCGTCGCCACTGTTATGAGCGTCGATCCCGATTGCTCACCCGAGATCACCGCTATGATCGGTACCTCCATTGCCATCTCCATTTCCGATATTCCCTGGAACGGCCCCATCAGCGCCGTTTCCGTGGGCCTGATCGACGGCCAGCCCGTCATCAACCCCACCGCCGAGCAGCGCAAGGTCAGCCAGATGGCTGTCACCGTTGCCTCCACCGACAGCCGCATCGCCATGATCGAGGCCGGCGCCAACATGGTCAGCGATGAGGATATGTACAACGGCATCATGGCCGGCCACGAGGCCAACCAGGCCATCGTCGAGTTCATCAAGGGCATCAAGGCCGAGATCGGCAAGGATAAGTTCACCTATCCCTCCAACGAGCCCGACCCCGAGATGATCGAGGCCATCAAGGAGTTCGCCATCGAGGATGTCCGCGCCGCTCTTGACACCGACGACAAGCGCGTCCGCGACGAGCGCCTCAAGCCCGTCTACGAGGCTGTCCATGCCAAGTTCGACGAGATCTATCCCGACTCCGCCGCCAAGATCGACGAGTGCCTCTACAAGACCCAGAAGTATGTCGTGCGCCGCTGGCTCCTCGACGAGCAGAAGCGCGTTGACGGCAGAGGCATGAATGATATGCGTCCTCTGGCCAGCGAGGTCAGCCTGCTGCCCAGAGTCCACGGCTCCGGTCTGTTCACCAGAGGCCAGACTCAGGTTCTGACCATCTGCACCCTTGGCCCCATCAGCGACCGTCAGCTCCTTGACGGCATCGATGAGGAGCAGTTCAAGCGCTATATGCACCACTACAACTTCCCCTCCTACTCTGTAGGCGAGACCAAGCCCAGCAGAGGCCCCGGCCGCCGCGAGATCGGCCACGGTGCCCTCGCCGAGCGCGCCCTGCTGCCCGTCATTCCCGACGAGACCGAGTTCCCCTACGCTCTGCGCCTTGTTTCCGAGGTCGTGTCCTCCAACGGCTCCACCTCTCAGGGCTCTGTGTGCGGCTCCACTCTGGCTCTGATGGATGCCGGTGTTCCCATCAAGGCTCCCGTCGCCGGTATCTCCTGCGGCCTCATCACCGAGGGTGACCGCTGGATGACCATGGTCGACATTCAGGGTCTTGAGGACTTCTTCGGCGACATGGACTTCAAGGTTGCCGGTACCCATGACGGCATCACTGCCATCCAGATGGATCTGAAGATCGACGGTCTTACTCCGGAGATGGTCAAGGAAGCCCTTGAAAAGACCCATAAGGCTCGCAACTACATCCTTGACGAAATCATGCTCAAGGCTATTCCCGAGCCCCGCAAGGAGCTGTCCAAGTACGCTCCCAAGATGCTGTCCACCATCGTTCCCGTGGAGAAGATCCGCGAGGTCATCGGCTCCGGCGGCAAGGTCATCCAGAAGATCTCTGCCGAGTGCCAGGTCAAGATCGACATCGACGACGACGGCAAGGTATTCATCTGCGGCGTTGACGCAGAAAACTGCCAGCGCGCTCTGGACATCGTCAACCTCATCGCCCATGATCCCGAGGTGGGCGCCATCTTCAACGGCGTTGTCACCCGCATCATGGACTTCGGCGCCTTCGTCGAGATCGCTCCCGGCAAGGAAGGCCTCGTCCACATCAGCCAGCTCGATGTCAAGCGCACCGAGAAGGTCACCGATGTTGTCAATGTTGGCGATCAGGTCATGGTCAAGGTTCTGCCCATCGACGAGAAGGGCCGCCTGAACCTCTCCCGCCGCGACGCTCTCATCGAGGTCGAGGGTCTGGTTCCCGAAAACACCGTCGCTCCCAGAGGTCAGCGTCCTCCCCGCCGTGAAGGCGGAAACGGCGGCTACAACAACGGCAACCGCAGACGCTACGACAACAACTGATTAACCAGCCTTTAGCTTTATATTGAACGGGGACTGCCGTGTGTGTCATGGCAGTCCCCTCTTAGGATTACAGGGGACTGTCCGCGGGTGACGGTCCCTTGCTGAATATTGATGAAGTGCCGGATTCATACGGATTCACATACTTCTCGTATTATATTCATATAATTGCATGATATTTCCTTGAAAGGAACATTTGATATTGAAGTACGAAAACATACAGAGAGTGACCCTTGACAACGGAGTGCGGCTGCTGATGCTGCCCGACGACCGGGGACGCAGCGCCAGTGTCAGTCTGTGGATCGGCTCCGGCTCCCGCTTTGAGCTGCCCGAGCGGGCCGGCGTTTCTCACTACATCGAGCATATGCTCTTCAAGGGCACCGGCCGGCGCACTGCCCGTGAGCTGGCCGAGGAGTCGGACGCCATAGGCGGCCAGCTCAACGCCTACACCACCAAGGAATACACCTGCGTCTACTCAAGAGCGCTGGACAGCCATCTTGACCGGGCGCTGGATCTCATAGCCGATATGGCGCTCAACT
>JAZSQO010000103.1:0-17506 GCA_045538015.1 Acutalibacteraceae bacterium
GGTGCTGGCCTTGCTGACGGTGATCTCAAAGCTGTCGGCAAGCTCGCCGTGGGCTACGGTGTTCTTCACCTTGCCCTCGTTCTCGAGGACGGTGCCCTCGGCGGGAGTGACAACAATGTCCTTGTCGGCAAAGTCGGCGGGAGTGAAGATATTGCTCTCGCCGTTGCTGTAATGCAGCTTGACGGTCAGACCCTCAAGACTCAGCTTCTCGCCCTCGGTGTACTCGAGGTCGGCAGGCTGGGTGTTGATGGTCAGCTTTTCGG
The DNA here is from genome assembly GCA_045538015.1 of Acutalibacteraceae bacterium. Lineage (GTDB taxonomy): Bacteria > Bacillota > Clostridia > Oscillospirales > Acutalibacteraceae > SIG598. The sequence continues at coordinate 264 of JAZSQO010000103.1, forward strand.
CAGTCACTTCGGTGCTGGCCTTGCTGACGGTGATCTCGAAGCTGTCGGCAAGCTCGCCGTGGGCTACGGTGATCTTCACCTTGCCCTCATTCTCGAGGACAGTACCCTCGGCGGGAGTGACAACAATGTCCTTGTCGGCAAAGTCGGAGGGAGTGAAGGTGTTGGTGCCTCCGCCGATGTACTGGAGCTTGACGGTAAGACCTTCAAGGCTCAGCTTTTCACCGACGGTGTACTCGGTCTTGTCCGGCTTGGTTTTGACCGATATCTCCTTGGCGTCACCGGCGGCGTAGGCGGTCATTCCCGAGGGAAGAGCAATGCCGCTCACCAGCAGCAGCGCCAGAACAAGGGATAACAGTCTGCGAAAAAATTTCATTGGCAAATCGTTCCTTTCTATTATTTCTCCCGGTCAATGCCGGGCGTGTTTGGTGTGCCCCGTGGGCTACGGTTTGGATTATACATACCCCACCGCCGCCGGGCAACGCACAAATAATGGGTGCGCTTCCAGCCGCTCGCATGGCCCGGCGGTCAAAGGACGCAAAAACCGCGCCGCTGTGCCGTTCAGCAGGTGCTTGCGCCGGTGATTTGCCAGTTTTTTCCGCGAAAAAAGGCTTCATGGATAGTTTTTTTCTGTACCATCTTTACCTGTTAGGAAATCAAAGCTACAAGTGATGGACATAAGAAAATGCTTACCGTAGGCTGTCATCGCCCTTGCGGGCGATCAGGGAACCCCCACCGAGGGTTCCCTACGCCAAAACAGTCCACCGGACTGTTTATGTCTACCCTCCTGCGGCCGGCGCACGATGCGCCGGATTTCAACCGAATGAGCATTTCGCTGACTGCGGTCAGCGACCAAAGGCTCTGCCTTTGGAAACCGCAAACCTTTGAAAAGGTTTGATCCAAACTTTATGTTTGAATCAAACAAGTTTCCGTGAAGAACCCAAAAAAAGGCCGCAGACTTTCGTCCGCGGCCTTTCTGGTCGTTGGTCGGTTGTGAAGCCGGTTATCAGTCGGCGTAGTCTCTGAGCTTGCTCAGATTCTTGGACTTGCGCAGGCGCTTGAGGGCGTTCTGCTCGATCTGGCGCACACGCTCACGGGTGATGTTGAAGTGCTTGCCCAGCTCGTCAAGGGTGTGGGGACAGCCGTCCACGAAGCCGTAGCGCAGGAGAATGACCTGACGCTCGCGCTCGCTGAGCTCGCCGAGGTTGGTGTAAAGCTCCTTGTAGATCATCTTGGTCTCCACGTCCTTGGTGGTAAGACCGCCCTCAGTGGGGATGAAGTCGCCCATGCAGCTGTCGTTGTCGTCACCCACGGGAGTGTCGAGGGACACGGGATCGGAGAACATGATGAGCAGCTCATAGACCTTTCTGGGCTTGATGCCGCCGGCACGGGAGGCGATCTCCTCGTATGTAGGCTCTCTGTCCAGCTCGGCGCGCAGCTCGCGGCTGATGCGGCGAATCTTGTTGAGCTTGTCGCTGACGTGAGCGGGCAGGCGCATGGTGCGGTCGCTGGCCAGCGCGCGGGTGATGCCCTGCCTGATCCACCAGCAGGCGTAGGTGGAGAAGCGGTTGTTGGTGCCGCAGTCAAACTTGTCCAGCGCGCGCATGAGGCCGATGTTGCCCTCCTGAACGAGGTCGAGCATACACACGCCGCTGATTCTGTAACGGCGGGCAATGCTGACCACAAGGCGGAGGTTGGCCTTGATGACACGCTCCCGGGCCTTTTCGTCATGGAGAACGCAGGCACGGTAGAGCATATAAGGCTCTTCCTCGGGAGTGAGCATGGGGATGGCGCCCACCTCGTTGAGGTAGATGCGCACGTTGTCGTCGCTGTAGGAGCGGTCGGAGTCGTCGGAGCTATTGCCGTTGGTCAGCGTGATACCCACTCGCTCAAGAACCTCGATGATCCTGTCGATGTTGCGGTTGGAGAGTCTGGCTTCGGCCGCTGCGTCGTAAATGGTGTCGTAGCTGATGCTGTTGCCGTTGGCCGCCGCCTTCTTGCCCAGTTCCTTTGTGATTCTGATTGCCATTAGTAAACATCCTCCTTCAGTCAAGGAGGCACTGTTTTTATCCAGTGACTCCCGTTTGAAGGGATCACTGAATCGCCGCGGTGTACGGAAGTGTCCGCCCGCGCTTATCCGCCGTCAATATCCCCCATCCGGGATTCAAGCCAATGCTTCGTGCGTTGGCAGGCGAAGCTTGTCCGCTCCGCTGCGGCGTTCCGTGTTCCCTTTTATATCGTCCTAAATCCATTCACTCCGCGGTGCCTCATCCTCAGGCTCCCGCGGGTCATGCAATAATTATAGCACCCAGATTCTGGAAGTCAAGACATTTCAGCAAATTATGTCGATAATATTATGAAAAACAAAAAGTGTGCGATTCCGTGACGAAATCACACACTTTTCAGCTACATAAAATCGTTGCTTTTCAATTATTCTTCCCGCAGGGTGTGTATTTTCGGCTCTCTGCGTCCCTGAGTGCAGAAGGAGATGACGAACAGCACCAGCATCACGGCGTGTCCGGCCAGCTCGAACCAGTAGCCGGCCTTGTAGCCGCCGGTGAGGATTATCAGCCCGATGCCCACGCAGTCCAGCAGGAAGATGATGGCCGCCGCTGTCAGCAGGCCGCGAACCTTGCCGCCCAGCAGACAGCACAGCAGGAAGGTCACGCACACCACTCCGGCCAGCGCCGCGGCGCATATGGCGAAAAAGCCGCTGCCGCTGAGCTCGGTGCGTCCCACGCCGTACTTGGTCAGGTAGCCGGTCATGGTGAAGGCCATGGGCATGAGCCGGGGCACTCCCAGCAGGGCAAAGGCGATATTGACGCCGCTGAACAGAGCGCACAGCCCCAGCGCCAGTCTTGAAACAAGATTGATTATTTTACCCGGACGGCTTTTCATTGCGCATCCTCCTTTTTCTCGCTTATTTTCTTTTTGGGAAACAGCACCTTATCCAGCCTTCCGGTCAGCCACGTGAAGGCCGGGGAGATGATGAGGGTCACCGCAAGGGCGATGGGAATGAATATATCCGGCTTTTCGTCAAGATCCATGTACTGCATGGAACGCATGGGCAGACGCTGGAGGATATAGATGCTGAAGGAGTGGACGCCCAGCCAGTGGAGCACCCGGTTGTGGGTGCGCAGGCGCATCTGGGACACCACCACCACGAGGCAGAACAGACAGGAAAAGACCATGTAGAAGCACTGCAGATCCATCCATTTGAAATATCTCGCCAGAGGATAGCCGTACAGCTTGGAGACCATTATCACCGCTCCGGCGACGAACAGGATCATAAGCCCGCCGAAGGTCAGCCACCATTTTTTCATGCTGCCCGACAGCTGCCGGTCGATGGTTTCCTTGCCCTCCGACCACACCATGCCCAGCGGATAGCACAGCAGGGTGTTGTACCACCAGTAGTCGCCCTTGACCTCACGCAGCACAAAGGCCAGCGCGATGGTCAGCGCCCACACCGTCCAGATGGCGGCGCCCCGGTGCTTTGCCAGCAGTCCGAAGGCGACCAGCGTCAGCAGGTAGAGGGCCAGAGTGCAGAACACGAACCAGTTGCTGTTGCTGATGGACACCCAGCCGGTCAGAGCCAGCAGGTTGTTCTTCCAGCCCCGGGGCGTGCCCACGATGATGTTGAGTATCATATAGAACACCACGGCGATGTCAAAATGCACCATGGTCTTGAGTATGCGGTTTTTGAAAAAGCCCTTCATGTAGCCCGGCTTGCTCTTGCACGACTCGTTGATGCCGTAGCCGGAGTAGAAGAAGAACATGGCCACCATCAGCTGTCCGATGGCCACGATGACCGTCTGGGCAAAGCGGTCGGGCGGCGAGCTGACCCGAATGAACTGGAGCATATGGGACATGACGATGATATAGGCAAACACACCCTTGATGGAGGTGGTGCGCTCCACGGACATATAGTCGCTGTACAGCTTGCCCTTTCCGGACACGCCCGCGCCCACGCAGCACGCTATGACCAGCGCCGCCAGCATGGCAAAATACATGAGATCAGCTCCTTTTGCGGTATGGTTCCGATTTATGGCTTTATTTTACATCATGCTCACCGACTAATCAATACACAAAGGAAGAAAAACACAGCAGGGTGATTGTGGTTTTGCTTGTGCCGGGCGGAGGTTTGTGATATATTGGTATTAAAAAGCAACGGGAGACATTCTATGCTCTGGATAGATTTTGGAATAATCTGCATCGGGCAGGAGGAGCCATCCGTGCCCTCCGATATAAAGGACATCGTTGTGGAAAGCAGCCGGAGAACCGCCGGCTCGGAGCCTCTGTACGACCCGTCATATGACAATTTCCCCACCGCCGACGGGCTGACGGGCTGCTGGCACCGGGTCTGGCTGCCCAACCCGGTCTGTTACGAGGAATCCTTTTTCGATATATCCCCCAAGGACATTCCGTGGGTGAGCGTTGCGCCCAAGCGCGCGGATGCTGTGCGGCGGATCCTTTCCTTTTATCTGAACGAATCGCCCGTTCACAGAATCGCCGTGCTGCTTCGGGTTCAGGACACCTCCGGGGATGTCGTTCATCCCGACTGCCGCCTCGATGATTTTATTCATCTGCTGACCGCCGGAGAGGCAAGGTGGAACGAGCTGTATTTTGTCTGCCGGTAGGTTTTGACGGAGTGACCCTGTTGTTTCAGTCGTGCTCGGCGAGGGACGGATGAAGCGGGATGCCAGCTGGGCGGATATGGAATCCGCCCCTACGGGCACCGCCGAATAAAGGTGGACGAAGCCGCGCCGCCGATTCACTTCGTAGGGGCAGATTCTATATCTGCCCTTGCACAAACCTCCGGGTTTCCTTTGTAGAGGCGGTCATTGACCGCCCGCGGATCAGTGCCGTGTCCGAATAATGTTCCCTCGGTGCGGACTGTCTGTTAAAGAATAAAGAATGAAGAATAAATAAGAAATAATAAAAAATTGACCCGGCGGTCACTCCTCGGGTCAATTCTCTTTCTTATTCACTTTCCCTTTGCCGTAATATTCGGCGCAGGGAGGCAGAGCCATCATGTCCTCGGGCAGAGGGGAAAACAGCTCGAAGGGTCGGCCGGTCACCGGGTGGTCGAAGCTGACCCGGCCGCAGTGGAGGGCCTGACGGGCGATGCGCTCGGTGGTGCCGCCGTACATGGGGTCGCCGGCAAGGGGCATTCCCATCACATCGGCAAAGTGGGTGCGGATCTGGTGGGTGCGGCCGGTCTCGAGGGCTATCTCCAGCAGGGTCATGCCCTCCCGGCAGCAGAGCGCCTTCCAGTGGGTGACGCTGCGCTGGCCGCCCTCTCCCACCTCCCGGCGGATGCCGGCGTTTTCCCGGCGGCGGATGGGCGCGTCTATGGTGCCCTCGCCCTCCAGCTCGCCCTGACAGACGGCGTAGTAGGTCTTGTCCATGTGGCCGTGGAGCATATTGGCTCCGTGGGCGTGCTTGCACACCACCACAAGGCCGGTGGTGTCCTTGTCCAGCCGGTTTATGGGGCGGAAGACCACGGTCTTGCCCTTGGCGGCCATATAATTGGCAAGGGCGTTGGCCAGAGTGTCGTCATAATGGCCGTGGGTGGGATGCACGGGCATATCCAACGGCTTTTCCAGAATGATGACATCCTCGTCCTCATAGGCCACGGTCACGGTGCCTTGTGAGGGAATAGCCGGACGGGCGTCATCGGGGATGTTAAGACCCACGATGTCGCCCGCCCTTACCGGGTCGATGGTGCGGATATGCTCTCCGTTGAGAGTTATCCCCATCTCGACCCGTTTCTGTTTTGTTATCAGACGGGCGGAAACTCCCTGCTTATAGCGCAGGAATTTGCCCACGGTGGTGCCGTCGCACTCGGGCGGCACGGTAAAGGTCAGAGCACGCAATTACTTGCAGACCTCAACGCTCCAGCCGAACTCGTCGGGCAGCTTGCCCCACTGGATGCCGGTCATGGTGTCGTACAGTCTCTGGGAGAGGAAGCCGATCTCGCCGTCGTTGATGGTGAGCAGCTTGTCGTCGATCTTCAGCTGGCCGATGGGAGAGATAACGGCGGCGGTGCCGGTACCGAAGGCTTCCACCAGCTCGCCCTTGTCGTAAGCCTCGGCGATCTCGTCGATGGACAGCTTGCGCTCCACAACGTTCATGCCCCAGCTCTTGAGCAGGTCGATGGTGCTCTGGCGGGTGATGCCGGGCAGGATGGAGCCGTTGAGCTCAGGAGTGACGATCTCGTTGTTGAAGACGAAGAAGACGTTCATGGTGCCCACTTCCTCAACATACTTGCGCTCTACGCCGTCCAGCCAGAGAACCTGAGTGTAGTTGACCTTCTCAGCGTCGTCCTGAGCCTTGAGGGAAGCGGCGTAGTTGCCGCCGGTCTTGGCGTAGCCGATGCCGCCGCGGACCGCGCGGACATACTTGGTCTCGACATAGATCTTGACGGGATTGAGTCCTTCGGGATAGTAGGCGCCCGAGGGAGAAAGGATGACTACATAGTAAAGATGGCTGGAGGGATGAACGCCCAGGAAGTCCTCGGCGCCGAAGATGAAGGGACGGATGTACAGGCTGGAGCCCTCAGCGTGGGGGACCCAGTCCTTGTCCACCTCGATGAGCTGCTTGAGAGCCTCGAGGCAGAAGTCCTCGTCGATGAGAGGAATGCACAGACGCTCGTTGGAGGCGTTCAGACGGGCAAAGTTCTTCTCGGGACGGAACAGCAGGATGCGGTCGTCGGCGGCTCTGTAAGCCTTCATGCCCTCAAAGACCTCCTGACCGTAGTGCAGGCAGGTGGCGGCGGGAGAAACGGCGATGGGGCCGAAGGGGACAATCCTGGGGTCATGCCAGCCCTGACCGGCATGATACTCCATGATAAACATATGGTCGGTGAAGATCTTGCCGAAGCCCAGCTTGGTTTCGTCGGCAGGCTTTGCCTTGGGGCAGTCGGTAAGCTGTACGCGGATCTTTTCCATAGTTATACTCGCTCCTTTGTTATAGTGGTTAATTTCATATTATAGTACCACATTTCGGATTATTCAAGTTTTTTTGATTATAAATGAGGTTTTTTGTCAGAATATCAGCGTCCCGGGCCGCCCATTCCGCCGTACCCGCCGTAATAGGTGCTGGTCTGGGACACGGTGACCTGAGCCACCTCCGCGGCTCCGGAGAGGGTGCCGCCGGTGTATATGCCCTCGGCGCTTTCTCCCGAGCAGGTGCCGCCCAGCCAGAGGGTGTAGCTGTCGCCCACGCTCATGGAGGGCAGGGAGAGGAACATGGATGCGTAGTCCTTGGCGGGAGTGGAGGCAAAGACCACATTGCCGGCGCTGTCGGTCAGAGCCAGCTGGGTGCCGCCGGCGACGGTGTCGGTGAAGCACAGCAGCATATTGGCCTGAGTGGAGCGGCTGCTGGCTCCCTGAGCCATGCCAGCGCTGCCGGAAACGGCGATGCTGCCGCCGGTGACGATGCACTCGCCGGCGTAATCAAGAGGGCCGTTGCCGCTATTGGTGGGGCCGTTGAGCACCAGAGTGCCGCCCAGCAGCTCGATGTTTCCGTTGGAGTCGATGCCGTCGCCGGAAGCGTCCACCAGCACCGTGCCGCCGGAGATGACCACATTGCAGCTGTCGTCGGCCGCGAACATATTGGCGCCGGGTCGGTCGCTCTGGCCGTCGGTGCCGCCGGCGGAGTTGATGCCGTCGTCGCCGGAGGTTATCTCCACCCGGCCTCCGGATATGGTGACCGATACGCCCTCGATGCCCTCGACGCTTTTGGAAATGACCGTCTGCCCGCCGCCGATGACGAGGGTGGCGTCGGCGTGGATGCCGTCGTCTCCCGAGCTGATGGCGATGTCGCCGCCGGTGATGGTCATGTCGCCGTTGCTGTGCAGAGCGTCATCGGAGCTGTCGATGACTATGGAACCGCCCTGAATGAGCACATCGGCTCCGGCCTTGAAGGCCTTGGCGCTGTTGCCGGAAGAGGAGCCGGAGTTCTGCGCGGTCATGGGCATACCGCCTCTGCCGGGCATTCCGCCGGGGTCTCCCGGACCGCCCGGGCCGCCGGGTCCTCCGTGACCTCCGAAGCCGCCGGGACCCATGCTGCCGCCCTGCTCCCAGCTGCCCCAGTTTTCGTTTTCCGTGCTGCTGTTGGCACTGCCGCCGCCCGTGGTGACGGAGAATTGTCCGCCGGCAATGTGCAGGGTGGTTTCGGCCTGAAAGCCGTCCTGACCGGCGTTGACGGCGAAGCTGCCTCCGGCAATGGAAATCCAGCCGAGGGTGCTGTCGCCGGATTTTGTGGAGCGCAGTCCATCGCCTCCGGCGGTGACGGCGAAGGAGCCGTCTTTTATGGCCAGAGAATCCTTGCCGGTGATCCCGTGGTTGGCGGCGGTGACAGTGTACACGCCGCCCTGTATCTCGAGGGTATCCTTTGACTGGATCCCGTTGTTGAAGGCGGCGTTGACAGTCAGTGCGCCCGCCCCCTCAAGGATGAGGTCGGCCTTGCTGAAGAGGGCGGCGGAGGGTTCCTCCTCCACCGGGTCGTCGTAGTCGTAGACCGCGCCGTCGGTGAGGACATTTTCCGTGCCCTCCTCCAGGGTGACGGTGACCTTCTTGGCGTCCTTGATGTACAAGGGACTGCTGCTCGGGCAGGTGATGTCCGCTCCCTTGAGCACGAGGCGTATCTTCTCGCCGTCGGCGTCGACAACCACCTGTCCCTCGAGGGTGCCGGAGAGGATGTAGGTGCCCTCCCGGGTGATGGTCAGAGTGGAGCCGTCCACCGTGCAGCCGGTGCCGTCCACGGTAATATTACTGCCGCTGAAGGTCACGGCGGTGGCGCCGCTGGGGTCGTAGTCCTTCACCTCGTCAAACCGCGCCTGCTGGACTTGGATATTTTCGGCGGGCTGAGGAGCGCTGCCAATGCTGTCGCCGGGGATCTCCGCGCAGCCGGCGGCAGAAAAAACAACCGCCGAGCTGACAAGAAGAGCCATCAGCCGGCGGCGAAAATCATTTTTCTTCATCCGGATCATCCTTTCCTGTCGGGTCTTCACCGGATATTATACTTTATTTGTCGTGAGGGCGCAACACCGGGTCGGGTGAGTTTTTGGTGCGAGAGCATTCCCCGCCAAACTCCACCACCGCGAACATTATCACCAGCAGCGCCGCCGTGGGCAGCGGGCAGAAAAGGCCGGGATTGGTCTGGGACATGAGCAGGATGCCGATGTAGGCAATGGCCATGACAAAGGCGTCGCTCCGACGGGCGCTCCACAGCAGGCGCACCCGCTGGGCGAACTGCCACAGATAGGCCGCGCAGCCGAGGATGCCAAGAGAGCCCATGACCTGCAGAATGGAGTTGTGATAGAAGCTGATGGAGCCGTTGACGCCCTCGTAGATGTCAATGTTCTTCATGTTGCCGATGCCGTAGCCCAGCAGAGGCCGGGAGAGGAAATCCTCCACGCCCTGCCGGTAGAAGCCGGGACGGGCCTCATCGGGACGGATGAAGTGCTGACCGAAGCGGCCGGACTCGCCGAAGAACAGCTTGTACATCAGAAAGCCCAGCACCGCCGCCGCGGGAAGGGCACATATCAGCGCCGCCCGGCGGTAGAAGGCACGCTTTTCCTCGTGGCGCACGTAGATATACACAAGGCACAGGGCCAGCTCCACGGTGCCGAAGAAAAGGCCGCTGCGGGAACCGCCTATGAGCATCATCATATACATAAAGGCCATGCCCAGCAGATGGACGCTGTTTTTCCGGGCGAACAGACAGCACATGGGCAGCCCGAAGAGCATCATGGTGGTGCAGAAGTTGCGGTAGCTGATGAAGGGCGTTTTGAACTCGGGCACGATGCTCTCCCAGTTGCGCACATAGAAGAGAATGATTATCAGCGCGGCCATCAGCCCAAGGCCGTACAGCAGGGCGGCGAACCGCTCCACAAGGTCGTAGTCCCTCGGCCGGGAAAGCCGGGAGCACAGCAGCATATACACCGCCAGCAGCCCGACGCCAAGACCCAGCATATAATAAAGCGCCACGCCGCTGAAATACTCCTTCGCCGGGATAACTCCCACGCCTCCCAGCAGCAGAGACAGGCTCACCGCCCCGAGGCTGAGGGTGAAGCGTCCCTTCACAAATGGGCCGCGGTAGGCGATGATGTGCACGATCAGCGCGGCCGCCGCCGGGATAGTCACCCACCAGTAGGGCGTCAGCGCGAAGTAGTCGTTGTAGAAGGAGGTCAGCGCCATGACGGCGAACATCACCGGGCACAGCGCCATCAGGGTGTCGTCGGAAAAGAGCAGCACCCACACGGCCACGGCGACCAGCGCCATGCCTCCGGCGAGATTGAGCCCGCTGCACAGCGCCACAGCGGTCAGCAGGCAGAGAAAGGGTATGTAAAACCGACCCGAGATCAGCTCCCGGGTGGCCTTTCCGCATTTTTCTATCATATTATGGATTAGCCTCCGAATAGGTCGTTTATAGCGAATTTCGATTCTTCGCCACGGGATAATATGCCACAACCCGGCGGCTATGTCAAGGAACAATTCACGACCTTTGCGGTTACAAAAATGTTACGATTTCATGCGGTTTTCGGGCGTTTTCGGTCTTTTCGGTCTATTGTCGCAAACCCATAAAGGGCGGCGGGATTATTTGTGCATATGCGACAAGGCGCACAGATGTTGAATCTGAGGGATTTTTTCTTGGCCTTGGTCGGGCGGATTCTGTGGCCGCCCGGCGCGAAATTTTTGTTTTCCTCCGTAGGGGCGGATTCCATATACGCCCTTGCACAAGCCTCCGGGTTTCCTTTGTAGGGGCGATCATTGATCGCCAGCGAATTTGCGCCGGTTCTCGACGAAGGTCACCTCGGTGCGGATTGCCAGTTAAAGAATAAAGAATAGAGAATAAATAAGAAATAAGAAAATGCGCCCCGGCAGGTCCGGGGCGCATGGGGCGCGTGGATATCCGTTCTTCTTATTTCATTCTCGCCATCCACTCGGCGAAGCTGGCGTCGCTGGGCATTCTCCAGTCGCCTCTCGGGGACAGAGCCACCGAGCCCACCTTCACGCCGTCGGGCACGCAGCTGCGCTTGAACTGCTGGGTGAAGAAGCGGCGCAGGAATATTGTCAGCCATTTTTTCACCGTCTCGCCGTCGTACTTCTCCCGGAAGGCGTGGCAGGCGATACGATAGAGCTTATCCGGCTCGCAGCCCCGGCGGATGAAGTGGTAGAGGAAGAAGTCGTGCAGCTCGTAGGGGCCGACGATGTCCTCGGTTTTCTGGGCGATGTCGCCGTCCTTGGGGGGCAGCAGCTCGGGGCTGACGGGAGTGTCGAACACGTCGGTGAGCACCGCCTTCAGCTCGCCGCCTCTCAGACCGGCCTCGTGGAGCACGATGTGGCGGATGAGGGTCTTGGGCACGGAGCAGTTGAGGCCGTACATGGACATATGGTCACCATTATAAGTCGACCAGCCCAGAGCCACCTCGGAAAGGTCGCCGGTGCCGATGACTATGCCGTTTTCCATGTTGGCGATGTCCATGAGTATCTGGGTGCGCTCCCGGGCCTGAGCGTTTTCGTAGGTGACATCGGTGGTCACGCCGTCGTGGCCGATGTCGCTCAGGTGCTGCTGTGCGGCGGCGGCAATGGGGATCTCCCGCAGGGTCACGCCGTAGGCCTCGGCCAGACGGCAGGCGTTGGACTTGGTGCGGTCGGTGGTGCCGAAGCAGGGCATGGTGATGGTGATGATATTCTTCCGGTCGAGGCCGAGGTAGTCAAAGGTGCGCACGCAGGCGATGAGGGCAAGGGTGCTGTCAAGGCCGCCGGAAAGTCCCAGCACCGCCTTTTTGCAGCCGATGGCCGAAAGGCGGGCGGCAAGGGCGCGGCTCTGCATGGTGAGAATCTCCTCGCACCGCTCCTCCAGCTCGTCCCGGTCGGCGGGCACGAAGGGCGTGGTGCTGTATTCCCGCTGGAGAGGCGTGTCTGCGGGAGTCAGGCGGAAGATTATGATCTCCTCCGCGTTTCTCTTTCCGGCACAGCCGCCCACCCGGCGGCGCTCCGCCCAGAGGGCGCCGAGGTCGATGTCGGCGGTGATGATGCCGTCGGCCTGCCAGCTTTCCTCGGCCAGCAGTGTGCCGTTCTCGCTTATCAGGCAGTGGCCGGAGAACACAAGGTCGGAGGTGGATTCACCCTCGCCGGCGCCGGCCATAGCGTAGGCACAGGTCAGGCGGGCAGACTGAACGCTCACCAGCTCCCGGCGGCGCTTTGCCTTACCCACAGTCTCGCTGCCGGCGGAGAGATTGACCATGAGGGCGGCTCCCTCGGCGGCCATGCGCCGGCTGGGCTGGTCGGGAGCGAGCAGGTCATCGCTCAGCTCGGCGCCTACCACCAGCTCGGGCAGCTCGGCGCAGGTCAGCAGCTGTCCCGCTCCCAGATTGACCGGAGAGGAAGCGTACATGAGGAAGATCGGCTGGGCGGGCGCGGGAGAAAACCACCGCTTTTCGTAATGCTCGCCGTATTCGGGAAGCTCGGTCTTGGCGATCAGGGTGAGCAGCCGGCCCCGATTGATGGCCGCGGCGCAGTTGTATACGCAGGCTCCCACCGCCACCGGCACGCCCACAAAAAGGAGCATATCCAGCTCTTTGGTGCCCTCGGCTATGGTCTTTACCGCCTCCTCGGCGGCAGAGAGCAGCGCGGAACGGCCGAAAAGGTCGCCGCAGGTGCTTCCGGTGACGCACAGCTCGGGAAACACTGCCACCCGCACGCCCGCGCGGTGCATTTTCCCGGCCAGCTCTATGATTTTTACAGCGTTGCCGCCGCAGTCGGCCACACGGATGGCCGGCGAGCAGCAGCCCACTCTGACAAAGCCGTTTTTCATGGATGATCCTCCCCGAAAAAGATATATCGGTCATGGTTTCTGAAGCGATCCGAAGGGGAATATCCCCGTTCATCCTTTTATTATACCCCTGCAGGGCCGCTCCACGCAAGTGTTATTGCCAAAAAGCCGCTGGGAAGCGATATTTTCTCCTCAAAAGTCGGCTCGCAAAAATATTGACGCGGCCATTGGCGAGTAGTATAATACTTATTTAATAAGACAAGGCGAAGGGGGAGCAGAAACATGGAAAACGGAAACGAGCTGTATTACGATCAGGCCGCGTATGCCGCCGACCAGCCGGTGTACGGAGCCGATCAGCCCATCTATCCCGCCGAGCAGCCGGTCATGTACGGCGCCGACCAGCCCACATACGGCGCGGACATTCCCTATTACAACGCCGACCAGTCTGCCGCCGCAGCCGCTGCCCAGCAGACCGAGCTGCCTCCCGAGCCGGAGGATTCGCCATATGACGACCCGGTGGTAAGGCACATTCTCTCACTGAAGGACGACAAATACCGCCGGCGGATGCTCACCTATCTGAATGAACACGCCCGCCCCAACACCGACCTGCACCCGGCGCTGGTGCTCACGGCGCTGCTGGTGTGCTTCCCGGTGGGGCTGTGCATGATGTACTTCGGCACCCGCTGGGGCGCTCTGGCCAAAACGGTCATCACCGTGTTCGTGCTGCTGATGGCTCTGGCTCTTTACGAGATACTGGTGCTGGGCGACATTCTCCCCACTCCCAGTCTCATCGGCACCATCGTGTACATCTTCAGCCAGCTGACCGGCGGCCCCGAAACGCCGCCCACGGCGTGAGGTTCGCAGGCGTTGCGCATGGGAGAGCAATAATATTATCAGACATTATCAGACCAAACCACCGCGAAGTAATCCGGAGACCATGCGGCGGGCGGATATAGAATCCGCCCCTACGAACAGAACGGCGCCCACGGCGTGAGGTTCGCAGGGCCGGATAAATAATAAATTCATTCCCACGAAATCGAGGTAATTTTCTTGACCGACTACACACGGCGCACATGGGTCGATATCGACCTTGACGCCATTCAGCATAATCTTGATCTTATCCGCGGCTACACCGGCGACGGGGAAATAATGTGCATCGTCAAGGCCGACGCCTACGGCCACGGCGTGGAGCATATCGCCCTTGAGTATCAGCGCATGGGCATCCGGTGGTTCGGCGTTTCCAACATCGAGGAGGCCGTGGAGCTGCGCAAGTGCGGCATTCTGGGCGATATCCTCATTCTTGGCTATACGCCCCACAAGGCCACCCAGCTGCTCAGCGACTACAGCATCACTCAGGCGGTGTTCTCCGAGGAATACGCCGTCGCCCTTTCCGAGGCGGCGGTGGCTCTGGGCGTGACCGTCAAGTGCCACATCAAGGCCGACACCGGCATGGGCCGCATCGGCTTCAACTGCCGGAGCGAGGATTACACCGACTCCCAGCTGGAGCCCTGCGCAAGGGTGTACGCCCTGCCCGGCCTTGAGGTCAACGGTATCTTCACCCACTTTGCCGTGGCCGACGACGGCGAGGACGGCGAGGAATTTACCCGCCGCCAGTACGCCGCCTTTGTGCGGCTGATCGACGGCCTTGCCGCCCGGGGCATCACCTTCCGATGGCGGCACTGCTGCAACAGCGCCGGAACGCTGGAATACCCCGATATGCACCTTGACATGGTGCGTCCGGGCATCATACTTTACGGCCTCTCGCCCTCTCCGGTGCAGAGAGACCGCTTTGACCTGAGGCCGGTCATGCACCTGCGCTCGGTCATCTCCATGGTCAAGCCTCTTGAGGCGGGAGCCACGGTCAGCTATGGCCGCACCTTCACCGCTCCCCGGGATATGGTGCTGGCCACCGCCCCCATCGGCTACGCCGACGGCTACCCGAGGATCCTCTCCGGAAAGCAGGAGGTTCTGGTGCGGGGACAGCGTGTCCCCATCGTAGGCCGGGTATGCATGGATCAGCTCATGCTGGACGTCACCGGCGTTGAGGGCGTGAAGGAGGGCGACCTTGTCACCGCCTTCGGCATCGACGGCGACGGCTGCATTCCCGTGGATGAGCTGGCCGACAAGATGGGCACCATCAACTACGAGCTCATCTGCCGCATGGCCCGCCGTGTTCCCCGGGTCTACCGCCGTGGCGGCAAGGCCATCACACATACCGATTATCTTATTTAGTAACTAATCCGTAAGGAGCGAACATATTATGAATTATTCCTTTGCAAACCGCGTAAATACCCTTCAGCCGTCGGTCATCAGAGAGATACTCAAGTATTCCTCCGTGCCCGGAATGATCTCCTTCGCCGCGGGCAATCCCGCTCCCGAGGCCTTCCCCTCGGAGAAGATCGCCGAGATCTCCGCCAAGGTGTACGCCGAGCGTCCCATCGACGCCCTGCAGTACTCGGTCACCGAGGGCTACACTCCCCTGCGCGAGGCCATCCGTGAGCGCTATTCCTACCTCTTCGGCGAAAACGACCAGATCATCATCACCTCCGGCGCCCAGCAGGTCATGGAGCTGACCACCAAGAGCCTGTGCAACGAGGGCGACGTCATCATCTGCGAGGCTCCCACCTTCATCGGCTCCCTCAACGCCTTCCGCTCCTTCAACGCAAAGCTGGTGGGAGTTCCCATGGAGAACGACGGCATGGAGCTCAACGCCCTTGAGGAGGCCCTCAAGACCAACGAAAATATCCGCTTCATCTACTGCATTCCCAACTTCCAGAATCCTTCGGGAATCGTCACCAGCCTCGAGAAGCGCAAGGCTATCTACGAGCTTGCAAAGAAGTACGATGTTATGATCCTTGAGGACAATCCCTACGGCGAGACCCGCTGGGAGGGCGAGGAAATTCCCTCCATCAAGAGCATGGATACCGACGGCCGCGTGGTATACGCCGGCACCTTCTCCAAGGTCGTCTCCCCGGGTATGCGCGTGGGCTACGCCATCGCTCCCGCTCCCGTCATCGCCAAGATGACCGTGTGCAAGCAGGTCTCCGACGTGCACACCGGCATCTACAACCAGATCATCGTCCACCAGTTTATGACCAGCGAGGGCTATGACGCTCACATCGCGTCCATCAAGGACATCTACCGCAAGAAGAGCAGCCTGATGACCTCCCTCATCGACATCGAGCTGGCTCCCCGCATCAGCTACATAAAGCCCAGCGGCGGCCTTTTCATCTGGTGTACCCTCCCCGAGCAGATCGACATGATGGGCTTTGCCACCGAGGCCGTCCAGCGCAATGTGGCCGTGGTTCCCGGCAACGCCTTCCTCGTGGACGAGACCCAGCCCTGCCACTGCATCCGCCTCAATTTCTCCACCCCCACCGACGAGCAGATCGAAAAGGGCATGAAGGTCCTCGGCCAGCTGCTCAGCGAGTATTAATAAAAACCCGCGAAGCGGATTTACCATTTATCTATTCTCTATTCTCTATTATTTATTATCTATTCTTTAAGGAGAAAAACCATGACCGACAACATCACCCCCGCCGCTGCCGCCGAGGTAAAGCCTCCCCGCAAAAAGCGCATATTCTCCGCTATCCAGCCCAGCGGCGAGATGACCATAGGCAACTATCTTGGTGCCATCCGCAACTTTTCCGCCATGCAGGATGAGTTCGAGTGCATCTACGCCACCGCCAACCTGCATACCCTGACCGTCCGTCAGGATCCCAAGGCCTTCAAGGCCAACACCGAGCAGCTGTACGCCATGCTGCTGGCCTGCGGCGTGGATCGCAGCAAGTGCCTGCTGTTCCACCAGAGTCTGGTTCCCGCCCACGCCGAGTTGAGCTGGATCCTCAGCACCTACACCCAGTTCGGCGAGCTGAGCCGCATGACCCAGTTCAAGGATAAGTCCGCCCGCCACGCCGACAACATCAACGCCGGCCTCTTCACCTATCCGGTGCTGATGGTTGCCGACACCCTGCTCTATCAGGCCGACCTCGTGCCCATCGGAGCCGACCAGAAGCAGCACCTCGAGCTGACAAGAGACGTGGCCGAGCGCTTCAACGGCATCTACGGCAACGTGTTCACCGTGCCCGATCCCTATATTCCGCCCATCGCCGCCCGTGTAATGAGCCTGACCGACCCCACCAAGAAGATGAGCAAGTCGGACGACAACACCCGCAGCTTTGTGCTGATGACCGACCAGCCCTCCACCATCATGAAGAAGTTCAAGTCGGCTGTGACCGACTGCGAGGCTGTGGTGTGCCGGGGCGAGACCAAGGCCGGCATCAACAACCTGATGGACCTTTACGCCGCTGTCACCGGCAAGACCGACGAGCAGATCGTTGCCGAGTTTGACGGCAAGGGCTACGGCGACTTCAAGACCGCCGTGGGCGAGGCCGTTGTGGCCATGATCGAGCCCATCCAGCAGGAGTACAACGCCCTGCTCAAGGATCGCAAGTACCTCA
>JAZSQO010000022.1:0-10765 GCA_045538015.1 Acutalibacteraceae bacterium
TGTGGCGAAAGATTATCAAGCGAAACGCTCTTTGACCGTTACAAACGGCAGCATCCCTGCTGTCCCGAATGCGATACGGTGTTAGCCCCCGACTCGCTGTATTGCCCCCATTGTGGGACAAAGCTGAAAATAAAAAAGAATTATGAAAATGGGGGTACTATGTTCTGCAATCGGAAATGCGATAACATTTCCGTTCTATAAAAGGACAATTTCGAAAACCCGGATTGGAGGAAAACGCCGTGTTGAAAAGACTTTTATGCTTGCTTTTGTGCTTATTGCTCGTCATGCCGAGTTTAACCCTCGGAATGACTGTTTCCGCTTCGGAAAGAGAGGACGGAACGGGATCGAGACCGAAATACGTTACCGTAACAAACCAAAGGGAACTGATCGACGCTCTGACCGAAGAAGGAGGGGAAAGGGTCTTTATTCAGATCGGCGCCGATATAGAGGGAGAGCAGTACTATGCATTCGGTCCGATCAGTGTGAATGGCTATAAGACCGTCGATCTGAACGGTCATAAGATCCGATCCAAGTTGTTTTTTAACGACGGGAGCGAGAATCGCAGTCTGTTTGTCATCGAGGCGGGAGCGTCGCTGACACTGAACGATTCCGTCGGAGGCGGCGAGATCATCCACGACAGATTCATTCCCGCCATGGGCGAAACGAATGCGTATTCCGACATTTTTCTCAGCCGCCCGTTGACGGTGTTTGACGTATACGGCGTTTTGACCGTGAATGCGGGTGAAATCACGGCGGGACATTACGAGAGCGAGTATTATACCTATACCGACGGCTATATCTATGCGGACAGCAGTCCGTCTCCGGGAACCGTCAACTCGATCACGCCCGGTAATGCGGTCGTCGTAAAGAGCGGCGGGCGTTTTGTTTCCAACGGCGGCGAGTATTACGGGCGCGGTTTTACGATCGACGACGAGGGTCAGAAGGATTCAGCATGTGCGGCGGTTAAACTGTTGAGAGGCGCCGAAGCGGTGATATACGCCGGAGATTTTTACGGCAAGAGTTGTGCCGACGTTTTTTCGGTAGGTGACCGGGTCGATCTTACCGTTTACGCGGGCAATTTTTATGCACGCTACGATAACCGCGTTACCGTTGATAAGGCAAACGGCGTCGCCGCCTACGTCAATGTGGATTGCGGCAGGATCGGGATCCCGCTGTACGCGTTCAACCATGAAAAAAAGGATTACACGCATATCTTTGTTGATTCGACGGAACATTACTATGATTTTACCGATTATTCCGCAAGCGACGCGGCGGTGTTTCTGAATCTCGGTTCAAGCGGGACCGGTATCGACGTGAGGGTCGAAACGCTGACGGGAAGCGGAACGAAGGCTTCTCCGTATCGGATCAAATACGTTTCGGATCTGAAAACGCTCCTGCGGCAGACGGGGTCGTCAAAGCGTTATCTCCGACTTGAGGACGACCTGAGTGATTTTATCGACACCTTTACCGTAAAGGGCGACGCCGTTCTGGATCTGAACGGACATACGATAAAAGAACGGCTTGATTTCGGCACCGCGTTATCCTCGGATGCCCTTTTCAGCGTGGAAAGCGGCGCAAACCTTACCGTTGACGATTCCGTCGGCGGCGGCGAGATCATCTTTGACAGACGTATCCCGAGTATGGGGGAAACGAACGAGCAGACGGGGATTTTTCTCGACCGTGCGCTGACGGTGTTCAACGTGCAGGGGATCTTGACCGTGAACGGCGGCGAGATCACGGCGGGGCATTATGAAAGCGAGTATTACACATACACGAAAAAATACAATACCGGCGGCAGCACAAGCGCGGGAACGGTCAATTCGATCACGCCCGGAAACGCGGTCGTTGTGCGTGACGGAGGGCGCTTTACTTCCAACGGCGGCGAATACTACGGGCGCGGCTTTACGATCGACGACAACGGTGAAAAAGAGACCGTCTGCGCGGCGGTATGTCTTTGCAACGGCGCGGTGGCGATCGTCAACGCCGGCGACTTCTACGGCAAGAGTTGTGCCGACGTGTTTTCCGTCGCGTGGGGTGCGAATGCCTCTATCAATTTCGGCTACTTTGAGGCGCAGTACGATAATCGGATCACCGTTGATAAGTTGAACGGTACCGCCTATTATGTCAACGTGGACTGCGGCCGGATCGGGCTCCCTCTGCGCTCTTTCTCCCATACAGGCGCGGACAGAAGAGTGATCAAAATCGGTCCGGATCAGTATCCCTTCTCGCTTGATTTTACGACGTCTCAGAGCAACGAGTTTGAAAATCTCGGCTCCGAAGGAATCGGCGCCGACGTCACCGTTTCGGTTCAGGAGAACGGCGCCTCACGGATCGTGCGCGAGGACGGGATCGACGCGGGACTTACCTACAGTCCGACCGATCACTTTGAACTGATCAACGATAACGCGCAATATTACAGTGAAAGCTTTGCGCCGCTGCCGGATGCTCCGTACCACGTTATGAGTTATTACTGGAAGGTCACGCGGCTCGGCGGTAACGGCTGGGAAGACGTTTCCTACGCGCCCGGTGCGCCTGTTTCCAATAACTACTATCTCACCGACACAAACCGCCTTGACCTTTACGCGCTGGCGCGGGATCTGCGCGGCGGTATGACGCAGGGCTCGACCTACCGGATCGAAGCTCACGCCTCCGAATACTGGAAACCCGCTGACGAAGTCATTTACACTGTCAGCGACGACGTGATCGAGATCGACTGCGTGTACGAGCGGATCGGCAATATCTCCCTGCCGGACGACGTGACAGGAATCATTTGGCCGGAGCACGGCAAAAATCCGGTCAATCTGAGTATCGAACAGGAAGCGTTCACCGCGGCATTTACCTTTGAAGAACAAAAAGCAGGCGGCACGCGCTATACGCCTATGTCGGAGCGCAGTACGTTTTCGCGCGGCGGCAGTTACCGCTTAAAGGTTCAGATCACGCCCAAGCCGTACTACCGGGTCGACGCCGAGCACAGCCTGACTGTCGGAGGAAAAACGGCGACTGAACTCACCGTAAGCGGCGGTGTGCTGACCGGATATATCGTCCCGCTCGACGTTCTCCCTTCTAAGATCTTATCGATCCCGGTACGGGGCGACATTTCCGTCGGCGTCGAACTCTCGGCGGCGTCGCCGCTGAACTCTCCGATTTCCGGCGTGAAGGTTTCCACGGTGTGGTACAAGGACGGATCGGCCTATACCGGCACGTCAACGCCTGGCGAATACCGTGCGCTCGTCACCGTCACGGCGCAGGATCCGTACGTTTTCACGGACGCGACTATCGTCACGGTCATGGGAAAAATGTATCCGATCACAAATCTTTCTCCGGACGGTCTTTCGGGATCGGTTCTGACCGATCCGCAGTACGTGGGATGCGATCACAGCAAAAACACGAACGGGTTTACCTATGATTCGGAATGCCACTATCGGATCTGCTCTATCTGCGGCGAAGAGTTTGAACACGCCGCGCACACCTTCGGAAATTGGAGCCATCAGGGAGGCGAAGATGTCCGGACATGCAGCGTCTGTTCTTATCAGGAGACGGTGAGCAACGGAAGAAGTGAAGTGCCCTACATCCGCCTTACCGGGAAAACTCCGAAAATCGGCGATACGCTTCCCGTGCTTGCCATCTGTGAAGAAGACCGGAAGTACGGCTCGATGGAGAATGAAACAGAATGGTATATCGACGAACTGAACTACAAGAACCGGGTTTCTGCCGACACGGTCATGGAAGAGGGACACGTGTATTTGGCATTTCTTAAATTCAATGTCAGTAACGGCTATTTTTTCACCGATGATACCGAGGTCTCGACGCTCGATCTTTTGGCGTCCACGAGGGAGAATGTATACGGTTCATGGAATCATATCGAAGCGGTGCTTGCCTTCACACCGCGGGCCTATGCCGCCGGTCATTTCACACTCGCTCCTATGGTGGCGGGTCAAACGTACGGCGAATTTCTCTCGGGCTTTGACGCGGATATCGACGGCGTTCGCGATGCGCTCACGGTGGCGGTTTACCAAAACGGTTCTTTGCAAGCGGCTCTCGTTTATAACTATGCGTCCGATTCATGGTGGATCGCTTCGGGCAGCGTTGATGAATTCATGGCGCGCCCGATGGATCCGGAGGCGGAATACAAACTTCTGTTAACGCTTGCGGAAACGGGCAAATACTTCCGCGAAGAGGACGTTCGGGTGGATAATCCCGTCGCGGCGGCGTCTTTCAGCGTTGCCGGCGGCAACCTCGGCTGCACCGTAACGGCGTATTACCGCCTGTGCCCGATTGAAATTGAGGCGGCTTCAATCACGCTGCAGAACAATCTGAAAGAAAACTTTTATATAGAAAAAGAATCCATTACCGAAGGCGGATATACGGATCTTCACGCCGCTTTTGAAATAAACGGTAAAACGGTGACGGCCAGCCAGTTCAGCGAAGTCACCTCCGAAGGAAAGACCTATTACGTATTCAGTCTCCCCGACATTGCGCCGAATCAGATGAACGACACCGTCAAGGTGACGCTTCACGCGGTGAAGGACGGAAAGGAATACGTCAGCGCACCGACCGAGTACAGCGCTGCGGAGTACTGCTATTCCATGCTTAAAAAAACAGACGACGCCGAACTTCGAACACTGCTTGTGAATCTCTTGGATTACGGAGCGGCGGCGCAGCACTACACCGGATATAAGACAGGCGATCTTGCCAACGCAAAACTCACCGAAGAACAGCGCGCGTGGGGTACGGCAACGGATCCGGCCTTAACTTCGGTCAAGAATATTGCTTATCAAGCGGTGGAATCGCCTTTTGTCGTCTGGAAAGGCGTATCCCTCAGACTGGGAGATTCCATCACCATGCAATTCGTGTTCACGGCGGCGAGCACCGACGGGATCACGGTTCGGTTCGAAAATGCGGGCGGAACCATGCTCAAAGAGATCACGGCAGAGGATCTGACCGCGTCCGGCGGGTATTATATCGCGTCGTACAGCGGCATCACCGCCGGACAGATGAGCGAAACCGTTTTGGTCACGGCGTATAACGGAGATACAGCGATCAGCAACACGGTCTCTTACAGCATCGAATCCTACGCATACGCCAAGCAGAACGATGCCGACGCGTCGCTTGCAGCGTTGGTCCGCGCTATGATGAAGTATGGCAATGCGGCGAAAACGTACGGAAAATGACGGAAATATGACGATAAGGCTCAGATCATTTCATAAACCAAAAATAAACGAGATTACGGGGGCAACTATATGAAAAAGTGCAAAAAATATGGGCTTCGACTGCTCAGCATGCTTTTGGCGATCATGATGATCGTATCGGCTGTTCCGATGTCTGTCTTTGCGGTAGATATCGGTGACGGCGGAGTTGGTTACGATGGCGAACAAGGCAATACCATCGGGATTAATACCGGCACAAGAGGATTAGGGTCGACAACCTTCGTCGCTCCGGTCTCTTCGCTCACGGCGGGCGCTTATCAGATCAAAATGGGCGGCGACGGCTCCGTCAGCGCTGAGCCTGTGACGAACGTACAATGGAACAGCACCTCCGATTCCGGCGTGAAATTCTACTACTACTTGACGGACAGTGTCGGAATGGAGTTTTCCAACAATGCGTACGCGAGCGGCGTCTCTTTGCCGAGCGAATGCGGCACGGTATCCTACAGTTTTGTCTATTACTTTGAGAATCCGGCGGAGAAGGGCAAATCTCTTTCCAACGTCGTGCCGGTCGGTATGACACGGTCCGCGTGGCTTACCGCCTTGTCGGATTATGAGAAGGATCCCTCTCATTTCAGTGACGGATCGCTTGATTATACCGAGTTGTTTCAAACGCAGCTGACATGGGTCGATGCGTCGAATACCACACTGCCTCTCGCTTATTCCATGGGCGGCGACGGCTCCATTGTGTACGAGCCGCATTACTACTCCGTTTTTGTCAAATGGGAGTTGGACGGCTCCGATCCGTTTATCAGCACCGATAACAGCGTCGTCTACGTCCATGACGGCTCGTCCGGCGGCGGCACCGGCGGCGGAGGAACAGGTGGCACTTCCACCGGTTTTGTCGCGCCTGTATCGTCGGTCATAGCCAATCCCTATCAGACGGGGAACGGCTCCACGGTCGCAGTGGACGATGTGGAGCTTGTGAACCACGCCGATCCCGGTGTTGATTTCTTCTATACCGCGGTCGACTCCGTTGGCGGAACCTTCGGCGGCGCTCCCTGGAACACGCCTCTCGGCGAACAGGACGGCGTGATCCAGTATGCTTTTGTATATGCCGACTCGCTTCCTCAATACAGAACGATCCGCTCCTTTACCCCGGTAGGCACCTCGCCTTCCGCGTGGCAGACGGCGGTTTCAAATTATGAAAATCAGCAGATGAGTGCCGGCGGTGGCGGCGCAGGCGGCGGGGGAGGAGTCGTCGAGTTCGACTATTCCGATCTGCTCGCTACGCTGAACTGGACCTCCGCGTCGAACAGCCGCCTCTCGGTCTATTCCGATGAAGCGGTGTACGGCGTACCCTCCGGCGACGGAAGTCTGCACTATTCCGACCGTTATTACAGCGTGTTCGTGCGCTGGGTCAAGGACGGCGTTGCCGTTTACAACACGACGGGCAGCGGCACGGTCTTTTTCCATGAAAAGGCGCCGGATATTATCACGGCGCCGATCTCGAACGCTTCCGCCGAGGCGAAACTGACTTCGACCGGTCAATCGCCGCAGGGCGGTACGGTCATTCTGCCGCGGAATCCGGTTGAAACAGGCGTTGAATTCCGCTATTCCGTCACCGACGCCAACAATATCGTCTGGTCTGACGTTCCCGGGGCGAACTATAAACCCCTTACCGGCTCGAATGCCGTGGTGGAATATCTGTGGACCTATACCGACGGCATTTACGGCCTGGCACCCATCGGCACGGATGCGTCTGTCTGGCAGACCACCGTCAACAATTATGAAAACAACTGGTATACCCAGAATCCCAGAATGCCGGTGGATTATTCCGATCTGGTGATCGATCTGCCGGGCTGGACGACAAACCCCGTTCTGCCGCTGTTCGATGACGCGGCTGTCTACGGCGCAGGGAACGGCACCGCGGGGCAGTATACCCCTCGTTACTATTCCTGCATGGTGCGGGTTCGTTTCACTGATGACTCCGACTATCGCAAGGCGTTCCATTACGTCTCCGAGACCGTGTACCTCAAATACGGCAACCTGGGTGAGTTGAATCCTCCGATCCATCTTAATGCTCTTGAACCCAAGGAGTACAATCCGTCTTACTATTCGTGGTCCGTCACGTCGGCGTCGAGCGGAGCCGCGGGTATCGACACCTATACGCCGGTCACCTATGCCTACGACCTGACCGACAGTCTCGGCCAGCGCTATGCTTATCCCTCCGGCTCCTACACCGCCGTTCCGTATCCGGCGACGGTCAGTTACCTCTGGACGTGGATCGACGAGACCCAGGTCACCTGGCCCCGCACCGCGCAGATTCCCATCGGCATGACCGCCGAAGCGTGGGCGGCGATGACGGAGGGCAAGAGCGAATTTGAGATCAAACAGATCCTCGCAGCTCTCCCCGGCTGGACGACCGATCCGCGGCTCCCGATCTTTTCCGACGGCGCGCGCGACGGCGTATCGTCCACCGATACGTATTCCACGAAGTACTACGGCTGTTATTTGCGCGTGTCGGTTCCGGGCTTTAACGACCTGTATTTCCTTGACGCCCGCACGGTCCGGGTCGCGGCCATGGCGCCGAGCACCTCTGCCACGATAAAAGACCGGGTGTATAACATCTATGAAGCCCACTACGATTATTACGATGTGGTTGTCGGACACTCGGCCGTTGCCAACAGCGCGGGTGTAAGTTACCAGTGGTACGAGTGCGCCGATGCAAACGACACCTACGGCGTGCCGATCGCGGGCGCAAATACCTATACCTACCGGGTCAATTTCGGCAACGAATGCTTTGACCGATATCTTTACATGAAGTGTTCGTATACCACACCGTCGGGCACTCCGGTCGTGTGGCAGACCAATACGGCGCATTTCGGCCTGACCGACGCACCGGTCGCGGATGTGCGCGCCAACGCCGGACTGAACTATTACGGCGGCGGCGGGAACGAATCTTACATCGGCGGCGATTCCTATTTCAGCGGCAATTACGAAGGTTTGTGGCGTCCGAGCGGGTTTACCGATTACTCAAAATATTATCAGACCGTCGGTTCGGTCGGCTGCCTTTCTGGCTATGTGAACATTTACGGCGAATGTGACCGTTTGGAGTATCAATGGCTTGTCGGCGACAGCGCGGACAATGTCAACACGCCGATCGGCGACCGTCAGGTCGTCTCCGACCCTTGCCTGTATATGAATCAGCAAAGCGAGCACCTGTACGGCGCCACTGTTGCAAGCTCCCGCCGGATGGCGATCGAGTTGCCATGCCCCTCCAATGTGGTCGGGACCAAATATTACCGTCTTATGGTCTATTGCGTCAGCCCGAACAACAACTCCTACACCAGCTACAGCGACACATTTTGTGTGGAGACCTGGCCGGTATCCCGTCGGGATGAGATGTTTACGGTCACGCCCGAGGGCGAAGTGAACCGCTACCTCGGATTTGAGACCGAGCTTGTCATCCCCTCGGTGATCAGCGGCGTGCAGGTCACCAAGATCGGTTGCTTCAACGATTTCAATACCGTTGTCGGTCCGCAGAGGATCGTCATCCCCGAGGGCGTCACCGAGATCGCGGACAAAGCTTTCTACGGGCTTGTGTCCCTGACCGAGGTCGTTCTTCCCTCGACCTTGCGGTCGATCGGGGAAAAAGCGTTCTGGCGCTGTGGGCTTGCCTCTCTTACGATCCCCAACGGCGTGGAGGTCATCCACATGGAGGCCTTCAAAGAGGCGTTTGTCAACACGGCGGAGGTCACCGTCAATGCCGACGGCGTACTCATCAACCGCGGTGCGTTCGCAGGTGCGAAAATGAAAAAATTCGTCCTCAATATGTCGGTTTCGCCCACACTTGGCGCTATGGTGGATGTACCGAGCGTGATCAACGGGGATTCCTACCGCGGTTCTTTCGACGGCTGCGAAAATCTGTACTATTTCGCGTTCCCTCAGAACTGCTCCGTGATTGTCAACGAGCAGTGGCCCTCGATGATGATCTATAACTGCCCGAACCTGGTCTGGATCGAAAACCCGCAGAACAACGACTTTACCAATCATCCCGGTGCCAAGGCTCCGGGGATCGACTCTTGCCTTGCGAAATGCCTGATCTATGAAAACGCCGTCCGTTTCGGCGACTGGATCTGCCTTCCCGACTACGACGTCATCGACAATCCCAGCCCTCATCTGGACATCCATCCGTCGATCTCCGGCACCCCGAACGAGGGCTGGTGCGTGGTGAAAAAACTTTACAGCACCGAAAGGATCGTCACCCTTCCCTCGGAACTGGGCGGGAAACCCGTGACCGGCTGGGGCGGGGGACTGCATTATGCCGGCGGCGGCCGCGTCCTGGACAACGTCGTGTATCTCAACTCGATTACCGGCGCCATGGATCGTGCTTACTGGCACGTGGATCTGACCGACAGCCCTGAAACGATCACCCGGGTCATTCTGCCGTCCACGCTGCGCAACATCAGCGAAAACTGCTGTATCGGTTATACTTCTCTCACCTCGGTCAATTTCGAGGACTGCCCGAATCTGAAAAAGATCGGCAACACGGCATTTGAGAACACGCCCCTTACCGGCGCTGTGACCATGCCCGGCACGCACAAGAGTTATATCGGTCTCTCCGCGTTCCAGGGCACCGCGGTCACCGAAGCCAATCTTGAGAACACGATCCTGTTCCCCAACGCCTTCACCTTCTGCTTGGAACTGGAAACGGTGACAGGAAACTGGAAAACGTCCACCCTGCACAACATCCCGACCCTTTGCAATTATGTTTCCTACGCATCTACTTCGGACACTTTCTGTGCGTATTTCTGGCTTGCCCCCGCGTTCTCGGGCGCCTTCAACTATTACAGCTGCGGGGGCACCGTTATCACCGATGAGAATGCGGATTATTACAACAGTCTTTCCCTCTGGAAAGGCGGCGACGGCGTATTCCGTATGTACAAAACCGGCAACTACTGGTATTCCGGCACGCCGGATAACGCCA
Organism: Acutalibacteraceae bacterium; assembly: GCA_045538015.1. Lineage (GTDB taxonomy): Bacteria > Bacillota > Clostridia > Oscillospirales > Acutalibacteraceae > SIG598. The sequence goes on from JAZSQO010000022.1 coordinate 10,135, forward strand.
CTCTCCGCGCTTATGTCAGCTTTGACGACACCGAGGTCATCTACCCCGAAATGATCTATAATATGGATCAGAAACAGGCGTATCACATCAAGACCGTCAAGATCGACGACAGCGATATGAAGAATCTCTATACACTGACGGTCCAGCCGGGGATCGAGGTTCTCGACTGCACGCTCGGCCGCGTCACAGAAGTAATGCTTTCCGAAGGACTGCGCGATTTCAAAGCGTCATTTTCCACAAGCGGCTATCTTACCGAGCTTTATATTCCTGCCTCCGTGGAGGAAGTCGCAGAATTCGCGTTCTGTGCCAATCAGACTTATGAGCGTAACTGGCCAAAGGCACGGGACAGTATTGAAAGCATCGTCTTCGCGCCGAATTCGCAGTGCAAGACCATAGGGAGCTCCGCATTTAACGGTTTGCACGCTCTGACCGAGCTTGTTCTTCCGGATCATCTGGAAGTCATCGGTATGAGCGCGTTTGGATCTACCGAAAATCTGACAAATCTTGTGATCCCCGAAACGGTGCGGGTCATTGGGGGCTACGCCTTTGCATCCTCCGGTATTGAAAGCATCGTGCTGCCTGCCGGACTCACCGGCATCGGCGAATACGCATTTGATCATTGTTCCAACCT
>JAZSQO010000166.1:0-9004 GCA_045538015.1 Acutalibacteraceae bacterium
CGACTCCACCGTCCTGCGCCGCTGGCTGGCCGGCTGGGGCGTCACCCTCAACGTCTCCAACGCCGACGTCAACAACGACGGCAAGGTCGACATGAAGGACTCCACCATCCTGCGCAGATATCTGGCGGGATGGCCGGGTGGGGCGCTGGTGTGAGTCTTTAACACCTGAAACGGCAATACATGAATGCGCCCCGCGCTTCCCGGACATGGGAGGCGCGGGGCGTGTTGCGTTTGTAGAGGAAACGAGTATAGATTTGTGCAGCATTAATCTTGAAACATTGATTGGAGAGTAATATAATCAATATGGTGTTATGTGCGCTTTAATTTTGCCGCGCACATAAAATAAATCCGAAAATTTGCTGGAATATGGAGGGCGGAAATATGAAAAAGATAATTGCGACGATACTGTTGCTTGTGGTGGTTATCGGTACGGTGGTTATCGGCGTGCCGGAGGAGGGGATGCGCCTCGGCTTCGGCTTGAATGCCGTCGCTGCGAGTGAGGCTGACAGCGTTTTTGTCGAAATGGATGTAATATCCCCGAAAAATGCCGGCGGAGTTGAGGGCGATGGTGTTTTCTCTATTGAAAGCGGCGTTTGCGGCGAGAACCTGACATGGGAATTTACCAGTGATAATGTACTTACTATTTCCGGTACCGGCGATATGTATGACTATTCTAACGAGCTGGGGAATTACTGCCCGTGGTTCATATACATTTATGAACTGATATGGATTGAAGATCCGAATGACATCTATGGCATGGAGGGCGACTATTATTGCGCAAACCATGTGGTAATCGAAGAGGGTGTTACAAGCGTTGGCAACTATGCTTTCAACAGTGGATATATGATTTCCGATATTGTTCTGCCCTCGACGCTGAAACGGATAGGGGATTATGCGATAGGCTGTAGAGCGGAAACAATCACTCTGCCTGCTGCTGTGACCGAAATAGGCGAAGGCGCGTTTTCGGGCTGTAGCCGCCTGAAAAACATAGAGGTCGAACCGGGCAGCAGCGCCTACTGCGATGTAGACGGTGTACTCTTTGACAAGGATGTGGAAACTCTCATAATTTATCCTGCGGGAAGAGAAGAGGAATCGTACTCGGTTCCGTCGACTGTGAAAGAGGTCGGTGACCACGCCTTTGAAGGGTATCATACTCCGCTGAAAGAAATACATTTTCCAAAGATTGTTGAGAAAATCGGCGCATACAGCTTTGCGTGGAATGAGTCAATTGAAAATTTTCCAATCCCTCCATATGTGACCTCGATCGGTGACTACGCTTTCTATGGCAGCGACATAAAGGAAATCGTTGTGCCGCGCAATGTCACCGACTGGGGCGAATGGACTTTTTACAAGAGCGGGCTGGAAAAGATCACCATTATGGAGGGAGTTACAGCAATTCCAAAGGGCACATTTTATTACTGCGATCTGGAAACGGCGTGGATCCCCTCTTCTGTAAAATCTATAGGAGAATCCGCTTTTGCGTTTGGACCGCGAGAAGTGTATTACGCAGGCAGTGAAGCGGATTGGAACAAGATAGATGGCTTCCATGACGACAATCAGGGCTTGCTTGATGCCACAGTTTACTTTGGCGATGGCAGCGTAAAGCGTACACTCTTCGGAGATTACAGCGTTTCAGCTACGCTGAAGACGGGCGAGAGTTCCGTTGACTCATCTGCGGAGCTTGTGGTCGAGGAGATAGAGGACACCGAAAAAGTGATTGAGGATACCCTTGATGCACTTGGCAGGGAGTACTCGCTTTATGATATCCGGTTCATGAAGAATGAGTCGGAAATACAGCCTTCTGACCCGGTCACAATCAGGCTGGAAATGTACTATGACGAGGATGTTGATTACGACCGATACAAGGTGTATTCAATCAATGAAGATGGTACATATGAGGACAGGAATGCCTCGTATTATATCAGTGGGTATTATGTGTACTTCACATTCGAGGCCGATCATTTCAGCTATTATGCGCTGGTTGACAGCACACCACGCCTCCCTGGCGATGTCGATGGCGACGGAAAGATATCCTTGATCGACTCCGCGCTTATGCGCCGCTGGCTGGCCGATTGGTGGCTCGATTCCTTTGTGGAAGGCAACGCCGACGTCAACAACGACGGCAAGGTGGATATGAAGGACTCCACCATCCTGCGCAGATATCTGGCCGGATGGCCGGGTGTGGTGCTGAAGTAAGTCTCTGACTCCTGAAACGGCAATACATGAATGCGCCCCGCGCTTCCCGAAAATGGGAGGCGCGGGGCGCGGCGTTTGGAGAGGAAACGCGTGTAGATTTGTGCATCATTAATCCTGAAGCACAGACTGGAGGATGATCTGATACAGAACGAGGAAACACAAATAACAGAAAAACCATCTATAGCAAAATTGTTCACGACGCATCGAGCACAGCTTATACTATTACTTGATAGAAAGCTTTAACAGTGAAAACGAGGATGATTTGATGCCAGACAAGGATAACGACGACGGGGGGCTGGCGCCCGCCTAGGAGGCAGACGAAGTATGGCGCAAATCAGTCCGTTTGCAACTAAATATTTCTATTAAATAATAGTATTATACATCACCCGAAAGCCTAACGCAACTTATCAGTATCATTTTGTGCATATATCGTTCTATTGTGTTTATAGAACCTTGGTAAAACAGTGATAGAATATAGACAGAACCAAAAACGACCGCTTGCGGCGTATCATAAAGTATATGCCGCGCTGTGCGCTTGAAAATACCGGCCGAACAGGAGGAACAATCAATGAAACCCACTCTTAGCTGGCTTTCCGACCCCGAGGTATTTCAGATCAACCGGGAAAAAGCCCATTCCGACCACGCTGTCATCACTCCCGAGGGCGGCCTTCGGCAGAGCCTGAACGGTCGGTGGCGTTTTGCCTATTCTCAGAAGCCGGAGGAGCGTCCGGCGGACTTCTTCATGGAGAACAGCGACCTTTACGGCTTTTCCGAGATAGATGTTCCCGGCCACATCCAGCTGCAGGGCTGGGGCGAATGCCACTATGTCAACAACCAGTATCCATGGGAGGGACATGAACAGCTGCTCCCGCCGCAGATACCTCAGAGGAGCAATCCGGTGGGCAGCTATGTGTGCTTCTTTGACACTGACACCGCCCTCCTTGGCAAGAGAACCTTCCTCAGCTTTCAGGGCGTGGAAACGGCTATGTATGTCTGGCTCAACGGCCAGTTTGTGGGCTACGCCGAGGATTCCTTCACGCCCTCGGAGTTTGACATCACGCCTTATATCAGAGAGAAGAACAATCGTCTCGCCGTTGAGGTGTATCGCTACAGCACCGCCAGCTGGCTGGAGGATCAGGACTTCTGGCGCTTTTCCGGCATCTTCCGTGACGTGTTCGTCTACGCCGTTCCCGAGGCTCATGTCCGGGATATGAAGCTCACCGCCGACTACGATTGGGAGACGGGAGAGGGCATACTTTCGGCAAAGCTCGAGACCGAGGGCGACGCTCCCTTCCGGGCGGGATATACCCTCAGCGATTCCGAGGGCCATATCCTCTGGGCTGGCGACAGCCTCCCGGAGCAGGTCAGGCTTCCCGGCGTGCGCCCGTGGAGCGCCGAGTGCCCTGCCCTTTACACCTTCGCCGCCGAGCTGACCGCGCCCGACGGCAGCCTGATTGAACGGGCCGAGACCGAGGTGGGCTTCCGCCGCTTCGAGCTGAAAGACGGCCTGATGTGCCTCAACGGCAGGCGCGTTGTGTTCAGAGGTATCAACCGCCACGAATTCAGCGCCGAAAATGGCCGGGTCATAACCGAGGAGGAAATGCTCGCCGACATCCTCTTCATGAAGCGGTGCAATATCAACGCCGTGCGCACCAGCCACTATCCCAACGACTCCCGCTGGTACCGACTGTGCGACCGATACGGTCTCTATCTCATCGACGAAGCCAACCTCGAGACCCACGGCACATGGCAGATAATGGGAGAATGCAGGCCGGAATACAATGTGCCCGGCTCTCTGCCTGAATGGAAGGAGGCGGTGCTGGACAGAGCACGCTCAATGTACGAGCGGGACAAGAACCATCCCAGCGTGCTTATCTGGTCCTGCGGAAACGAATCCTACTGCGGCGACGACATCGCTGCCATGGCCGAATACTTCCACCGGGAGGACAGCACCCGGCTGGTGCATTACGAGGGCGTGGTGTGGAACCGGAAATACGACCACATCACCGACATGGAGAGCCGGATGTACGCAAAGCCCGCCGAGGTAGAGGAATATCTCAAAAAGAACACCGGCAAGCCCTACATCAGCTGCGAGTATATGCACGCCATGGGCAATTCCCTCGGCGGAATGCACCTCTACACCGAGCTGGAGGATAAATACGAGGCCTATCAGGGCGGCTTCATCTGGGATTACATCGATCAGGCGCTCTGGCTGACCGACGAGGACGGCGAGCGATACCTTGCCGCCGGCGGCGACTTTGACAGCCGCCCCAGCGACTACGGCTTCTGCGCCAACGGTATAGTCTATGCCGACCGCACGCCCTCGCCCAAGGCGCAGGAGGTCAGAGCGCTCTACGCCGACATCCGGCTCAGAATTGAAAAGGGACTGCTGACCGTGGAGAACCGCCGGCTCTTTACGGGCACGGAGGATTGCATCTTCCGCGTCACTCTTGAGCGGGAGGGCGAGCTTATCGGCAGCGAGCGGCTGCGGCTCAATGTTCCGGCGGGCGAATCGGCCGCGGCGAATATCTCCCTCCGAGTGCCCGAGAAAGCGGGAGAATATGTCTTCACCGCCTCCGCGCTCCTTGACACAGACACCCTCTGGGCGGACAAAGGTCATGAGCTGTCCTTTGCCCAGGAGGTGGTCACCGTAGCCGGAGAAGAAAAGAAATGCGGCGCCAAGGCCAATATTGTGTACGGCGACTTTTGCGTGGGCGTACACGCGGAAGGCTTTGAGATGATCTTTGACAGGCGGGAGGGCGGTATTGTGTCTCTCGTTTATGGCGGCGAGGAGTTTATTACCCGGGTGCCAAAGGTCAGCTTCTGGCGAGCCATGACCGACAACGACACCGGCGCGGGCTATCCCTCTCAGCTGGCTCAGTGGAAGATCGCCGGCAGCAATTCACAACTGCTGACCGACCGGACGGTCACGGAGGAGCACTCCGACCGCCTCGACATCACCTTTGTCTGGCTTGCGCCCACCGTGCCCGCCTTTGAGTACAAGGTTACCTACAGCGCCTTTTTCGACGGCCGTCTGGGAATGCGGGTGGATTATCCCGGCGCGGAGGGACTGAGCGATATGCCGGCCTTCGCCGTTGACTTCAAGATGAAAAAGAAATATGGCAATTTCACCTTCTATGGCCTTGGCCCGGAGGAAAACGGCATTGACCGCCGCAAAGGCGCCCGGCTGGGGCTGTTCAGCTCCACCGCCGAGGCCAATCTCCCCGGATATCTCAACCCGCAGGAGTGCGGAGCGCGCACCAGCGTGCGGTATCTGAAGCTCCACGACGACGCCGGCAGAGGCATCAGCTTTACCAGGGCGAACAAGGCGCTTGCGGTGAGCGTGCTGCCCTACAGCTGCGGAGAGCTGGAAAATGCCTCCCGCGTGGGAGCTCTGCCGGTGTCCCGGTTCACATGGGTGCGCGTGGCCGCCGAGCAGATGGGCGTGGGCGGCGACGATTCATGGGGCGCTCCGGTTCACGAAGAATATATGCTCCCCTCCGAATGTCCGAGAAGCCTTGCCTTTGTCCTCGCTCCGATCTCTTCCTCCTGCAGCGGCTCTTGATTTTGCGGCTTGTTCGATATATAATTTCTCCAAGAGACCGATAGAAAACCGAGGAGATTGCGCAAATGGAAAAAAGGGGAACCAAATGGTACAGTCTGTTTCTGCTTCTGCTGGTGCTGCTGGCTGTTCAGCCACTGCTGTTTCGGAGCGTAGACAGCATTTCCGAAGAACGGCCGGCGGAACCGGAGAGGGCTGAGGAGGCGGTGGTTGAGGAAACTGCCGTTGAGTGGATATATGAGCCGCTGCCCGACGGCACCGCCGTCATCTCCGGCTGCTCGGGCAGCGCCGGTCGGCTGGAAGTGCCCGGCAGCATCGACGGCCATGAGATCTCCGCCATAGGAGACAACGCCTTCGCCGGACGGAGCGACATCGCCGAGGTTACATTGCCCGCCTCGCTGTACAGAATTGACGCGGGTGCATTTGAGGGCTGTGATTCTCTCGCTGCGATAAATCTTGAGAGTGTGTCCGTCCTCGGCAGACGAGCATTTGCCGACTGTCCTCTGCTGCGGGAGGTCGTTTTCTCGGAAGAGCTGACCGAGATAAACGAGGAGACCTTCTCGGGCTGCGTGAGCCTTTGTTCTCCTGAGTTTCCTCAGTCCCTGAACCGCATCGGCGAAAAGGCCTTCTTTGGCTGCTATTCCCTTGAGACGGTGGCGCTGGGAGGTGTGAGCGTGGAACAGTCGGCCTTTGCCGATTGCCTCCGGCTCCGTTCCTTCTCTCTGGGAGAGGGAGCCGAGGAGCTTGCCCGATATGCCCTCGGCGGCTGCACCGAGCTTCGCGAGGTGACTCTGCCTTCCACCCTGACCCACATCCGTGACGGCGCGTTCATGTACTGCTCCGCTCTCGAGCGGGTGGAAATACCCGGCACCGTGCTCAGCATAGAGCGGGACGCCTTTTCCGGCTGCCCGGCGCTGACCATCGCCGCCCCGAAGACCTCCGCCGCCTATCGTTATTCTATTTCCCACGGCATTGCATTTGAGGCTGCCGACGCGTAAAGCTCAAGGAGCCACTGAATGAATCTGACGCGATTTGTTCAGTGGCTCCTCAATAAATCAAAAACAGCTGGAACGGCATCGTAGCCATTCCAGCTGTTCTTTTTTGCGATTTATCAGGCTGAGAAATTACAGACCCAAAGCAGTCTTGAAGGTGTCGATGACAGCGGCGTTGTCGTCAGAGACGATGTAGAACACATAGCTGCCGATGGTCTGAATGGTGGCCTTCTCAACGCGGGCGTACTGAGTGGGGTTGTAGGACTCCAGCTCGAGCATACGCTGGCCGTTGATGCCGGTGAAGATGCTCTCGATGTCGGCGGTGTTGGTGCCGGCGGCAGCCTTGACAACGATGACGGTGTCGCCCAGCAGGGAATCCTCGGAGATGGAGAAGATCTTGTCCTCAGCCATGTCAGCGGTGATGCCGTAGTAGGAAGAGACATAGTTGTCGTTGAGCTCGATCATTGCGGGCAGGATGTTGAGGGAAACAACATTGTTGTAAGCCGCGGCAATGGCGCTCTCCTCGGGCTGAGCCTCAGGCTGAGCTTCGGGCTGGGTCTCGTTTTCGGAAACGGAGGGAGTGCTGGGGACGTCGGGAGTTTCCTCGGGCTTTTCGCCGCCGCAGGCAGTGAGCGCGCACACAGCAGCAACGAGCATTGCGGCCAGAAGGGCCTTGAATCCAATGTTTTTCATAAATATCGTGCTCCTCGTATCATTTTGCGTTACGTTACGCATTTGCAGATAATTATATATTACCCCTGAGGTTATTGCAAGCGATTTATACTAATTTTTATCAAAATGTAACCACACGCGGCTTCTCATACCGATTCGGGTTTTCTGACAGCAGTGCGCGGCGGCTGACAGTAGTGCGCCTGCCGCCGGTGATATCATGGTGGCGATCAGGGACCCGCGGGGCGGGGCATGGGCGTTGTCTCAGCCTCCGGCCTTGATACAACACTGCAGAGGTACGCAAAATGCGAATTATAAAAATCAATGTCACCGAGGTCAGCGTGACCGTTGAACAGCCCCGGGATCTGATTGCCGGAAGCGTCAACGATGTGGGCTGCAGCTTCGAGTTTTCACCCGACTGGGACGGCCTTTCAAAGGTGGCGGTGTTCGCGGCTGGCGAGGTTTCCAGAGCCGTGATGCTGGAGGACGGCATCACGGCGGTTCCATGGGAGACGCTGGAAAAGGGCAACGAGATATGCACCGTCGGCGTGTATGGCTACAACGGCAGCTTCCTTGTGCGCCAGACCTCCCCGGAGCTGCTGGGCTATGTGCGCTGCGGCACCGACACCGGCGCCGCTCAGTCCGCAGAGCCTACTCCCGGGCTGATCGAGCAGGCTCTTGCCGCCGCGGCTGAAGCCCGGAAGTTGGCATCGGTCATCGTCACCGACGGCTCCGGTCAGGCCTTTCTTGCCGACGACGGCACCTACAGAAGTATCGTCATCGACGGCGACGCGGGAACGGTGGTGCAGGACAGCGGCACCTTCTGGGCCGAATACGGCGCCACCACCCTCGAGCAGATCGAGATCGCACACAACAGCCAAAGCGCGGTTGCGGTCAGCGATTCGGGATATGTCTATCATCTTGCCGAGCTTTCGCCGGGCGTGAGCGCCGGCTTTGTGTGCGTGTATCCCGGAAGCGCCGACGGCGACCGCGCCTGCGTGGTGAAAAGACTGCTGGTGAACGCCGACGATCTCTGGACACGTTCGGAATCGGCGGTGCTGAACTCCGACGGCGGCTACATCTACGACAACGCCCGGAGCGGCCTTGCCTCAAAGGATGTGCAGGGCGCTGTGGACGAGCTTTCCGCCATGATAAACAGCACAGAAAACAAGATACCCACCGTACTTCCCAGCCCCGGCCGGCTTCTGCTCACCGGTGCCGTGACGGCGGAATATAACGGAGAAAATGATGTGACGGTGGTTATCCCCGAGCCGTCGTCCTCCGGCGATCCGGCAGTCGGCGCTCCCGGAAAATCCGCCTACGACATCGCCGTGGATAACGGATTTGAAGGCTCGGAGGAAGAATGGCTTGCCTATCTCAAAGGAGCGGATGGCGAAAAAGGCGACACCGGCGAACCCGGCCCCGCTGGCCCTCAGGGCGAAAAAGGCGACACCGGAGAGCCCGGCCCACAAGGCCCTCAAAACAAAAAAGACGACACCGGCGAACCCGGCCCTCAAGGCCCTCAGGGCGAAAAGGGTGACGCCGGCAAATCGGCCTATCAGACCGCCTGCGATGCCGGTTATTC